>NZ_JASATI010000015.1:0-101250 GCF_038440225.1 Hydrogenophaga sp. OTU3427
GGGCCCCCCCCCCCCCCCCCCCCCCCCTGGGGGGGGGCGGGCCCCCCCGCCCGTGGCCCGCAGGACCAGGTGCGGGCGATGATCGAGGCCGTGCCGCTGAAATGAGCTCCCCCCGCGCCGCTTCGCGTCACCCCCCGGGGGGCGACACCGGCCGTCCGGCGGAGCCGGCCCGGCGGTGTCCCCGGTTGGACCGTTTCGATCGCACTGGGTCGCACGCCGACCGCATTGAAACGACATGACCGCCGCTACCACCGCCATTGCCGCGACCCCTCAACCGCCCGGCCCGGTGCGCCGCTGGTTCCTGAGCCGCCTGCCGGTGTCGGACCAACTGCTTCTCACGCACCGCAACGTCTACATCCTGCCTTCGCGGGCCGGTTTGATGCTGGGCGTGACCCTGCTGCTGCTGCTGGTCGGCAGCATCAACTACCAGCTCAACCTGGGCTACCTGCTGACCTTCCTGCTGCTGGGCTGTGCGGTGGTGGGCATGCACGTGTGCCACGGCAACCTGCGCGGGCTGCGGCTGCAGCTGGAGCCGCCCGAACCCTGTTTTGCCCACCAGGCGGCGGTGCTCACCATCACGCTGTCCAACGACGCCCGCCGCGCGCGCCACGGCATCGCTGTCGGCGTCGCTGGCGGCGACCAGTGGAGCTGGACCGACGTGCCCGCCCAGGGCAGCGAGCGGGTGCAGGTCGGCTGGCACGCGCCAGGGCGCGGGCGGCACGCCCTGCCCCTGCTCAGCGCGCACACCCGTTTTCCGCTCGGCACCTTCCGCGTCTGGACCTACTGGCGCACCGCCGCGCCGCTGTTGGTGTACCCGGCGCCGGAGGCCCCCGCGCCCTCCCTGCCGCCCGGCGAGCCGCGCCCGGGGGGCGTCAACGCCCGCCATGCCAGCACCGGGGGTGAGTTTGACGGCGTGCGCGCCTACCGGCGTGGCGATCCCATGAAAACCGTGGCCTGGAAAAAGGCCGCCCAGCAGTGGGCCGCCGGGCGCGACGAGCTGGTGAGCCGCGACCAGGCCGCGCACCTGCAGACCAGCGAGTTGTGGCTGGACGTCGGCCAGGTCGGCGGCGACCTGGAAAAACGCCTGTCACGCGTGAGCGCCTGGGTGCTGGCGGCCGAACGCCTGGGGCTGGACTACGGCCTGCGCCTGCCGGGCCGCGAGATCGCGCCCGACCAGGGCCCCGCCCACCAGCGGCGCTGCCTGGAGGCCCTGGCGCTGTGCTGACACAGCTCCCCCCCCGCTGGACCGCCCTGCCACGCGAAGGGCGCGACACCCTGTTCCTGCTGGCCGTCATCGGCTGGGTGGTCGCCATGCAGGCCGCCCACATCCCCTTGTGGTGCCTGGGCCTGACCGCCGTGCTGCTGGCCTGGCGCGCCTGGCTCACGCTGCGGCTGCGGCCTTTGCCGGGCCTGTGGACGCGCGCCCTGCTGCTCACGCTGGCGGTCGGCGCCACCTACCTGACCCACCGCACCATTCTGGGGCGGGATGCCGGCGTGACGCTCATCGTGGTGCTGCTGGCCCTGAAAACGCTGGAGCTGCGCGCGCGGCGCGACGCCTTCGTGGTCTTCTTCCTGTCCTTCTTCACGCTGCTCACCCACTTTTTCTATTCGCAGTCGCTGCTCACGGCCCTGGGCATCCTGCTGGCGTTGTGGGGCCTGCTGACCGCGCTGGTCAATGCCCACATGCCAGTGGGCCGCCCGCCGCTGTGGCACGCCGCCCGGCTGGCCGGCGGCATGGCGCTGCTGGGCGCGCCCATCATGCTGGTGCTGTTCATGCTGTTCCCTCGCATGGCACCACTGTGGGGCATCCCCGGCGACGGCCTGACCGGACGCAGCGGCCTGTCGCCGTCCATGAGCGTGGGCACCCTGGCCTCGCTCGCGCTGGACGACAGCGTGGCGATGCGGGTGCGCTTCGAAGGCCCGCCGCCGCCCCGCCACACCCAGTATTTCCGTGGTCCGGTGCTGAGCCAGTTCGACGGCCGCGAATGGCTGCCGCAACAAGCCGGCCTGTCCAGCCGCGGCGACCTGATCGCGCCCGTGCGCACCCGCGGCGAGCCGCTGCGCTACGAAGTGACGCTGGAGCCCAACAACCGCCCCTGGCTGCTGGTGCTGGAGGCCACCACCACGCCGCCGCGCTGGCCGGGTTCAAGCCCGCGGGATGTGGTGCCCACGCCCGACCTGCAGTGGCTGCTGCGCCGCCCGGTGACCGACCTCATGCGTTACGAGGCGGTCAGCCACGTCGACTTCCAGCACGGCCCCGGGGAACCTGTGCTGGGCCTGCAAGACTTCGTGGCCCTGCCCCCGGGCTTCAACCCGCGCACGCTGGCCCTGGCGCAGGACATGCGCCGCCAGGCGGCGAAGGCATCGCCGCAAGCCCTGATCGACCAGGCGCTGGCGCGGCTACGCACCGGTGGCTACACCTACACCCTGTCGCCCGGTCTGTACGGCCAACACACGGCGGACGAATTCTGGTTCGACCGCAAGGCCGGCTTCTGCGAGCACATCGCGTCCAGCTTCGTGGTGCTGATGCGCGCGCTGGACATCCCGGCGCGTGTGGTCACCGGCTACCAGGGCGGCGAGCTCAACCCGGTGGACGGCTTCTTCACCGTGCGCCAGAGCGATGCCCACGCCTGGGCCGAGGTCTGGCTAGCCCAGCAAGGCTGGGTGCGCATCGACCCCACGGCGTCGGTGGCTCCCAGCCGCACCGACACCCTGCAGCGCCTGCGTCCGCCACCCGGCCTCTTCGGCGGCGCCATGCTGGCCATCAGCCCCACGCTCAGCCAGCAGCTGCGCGCCGTGTGGGAGGCCACCAACAACCGCTGGAACCAGTGGGTGCTCAACTACACCCAGAGCCGCCAGCTCGACCTGCTGCGCCAGCTTGGCCTGCGGGCCAGCGACTGGACCGACCTGGCCTACGCCCTCATGGTGCTGGTGATCGCCGCCAGCGGCCTGGGCGCCGTCTGGACACTGTGGGAACGTCGCCAGAGCGACCCCTGGCTGCGCCTGCTCGTGCGCGCCCGCCAGCGCCTCGCCCGGGCGGGTGTCGCCGTGCCACCCCAGGCCACGCCGCGACAGCTGGCCCAGCACCTGCCGGTGTCGCTGGCACCAATGGACAACCAGGCGCTGCGCGACTGGCTGCTGCGGCTGGAAGCGCAGCGCTACGCGGCGTCCAGCGCCGATCCGGCCCTGGCGCTCGCTACACTCGAACGAGACTTCGCGCGACTCCCATGGCCTTCCCCCTCCCCCGCTTCAGCTTCCCCCCCCGCGCCGCCGCGTGGCGCCTGACCTTCCTGGCCCCGGCGGCCTGCGCGTTGCTGGCCTGCGCCAGCCTGTGGCCCGCCCACGCGAACCCACCGGCACGGCCACACGCCCCGCGCAAGGCCACGCCGGCCAAGGCCCCAACGGCACCGAAAAACCTGCGCTACGCCCAGCACGCCGTGGCCATGGCGTTTGCCGAGCAGGTGGCGCAGCAACACGACCTGGACCTGGCCTGGGTGCGGCAGCAGATCGGCCAGGCCGAACGCCTGCCCAGCGTGATCCAGCTGATCGCACCACCGCCCAGCCCCGCGGCCAAGAACTGGGCCGCCTACCGCGCGCGCTTCATCGAACCCGTGCGCCTGCAGGCCGGCGTGCGATTCTGGCTCACCCACCGCGAAGCGCTGGAGCGCGCCCAGGCGCAATACGGCGTGCCGGCCGAACTGGTGGTCGGCATCATCGGCGTGGAAACGCTTTACGGCCGCCACACCGGCACCTTCCGTGTGCTCGACGCGCTGGCCACACTGGCCTTCGATTTCCCGGCCAGCCATCCTCGGGCCGCCGCGCGCACCGAGTACTTCCAGGGCGAACTGGCGCAACTGCTGGTGCTGTCCCAGCGCAGCGGCGTGCCGCCCTCACAGTGGCGCGGCAGCTACGCCGGTGCCATGGGCCTGCCGCAGTTCATGCCCACCAGCGTGGCGCGTTTTGGCGTGGATTTCGATGGCGACGGCCGGGTCGACCTGCAAGGCAGCCCGGTGGACGCCATCGGTTCGGTGGCCCACTACCTCAAGGCCTACGGCTGGCAGACCGGCATGCCCACGCACTATCCCGTGCGCTTCGACGAAGCCACCCTGGACCTGGACACCCTGCTGGCGCCCGACATCCTGCCCAGCTTCAGCGTCGGCGCCTTCGAAGCCAAGGGCGCGCGGCTCGACGAGGATGCCAGGCGCCATCCGGGGCTGCTGGCCCTGGTGCAGTTGCACAACGGCGACCCGGCCGCGGGCGGCGCTCCGCCGAGCTACGTGGCCGGCACCGAGAACTTCTACACCGTCACCCGCTACAACTGGAGCAGCTACTACGCGCTGGCCGTCATTGAACTGGGCCAGGCCGTGGCGCGCGAGATGACGCTGGTCCGCTGATCGTCAACTGCCTTTGTGCGCCCTTCACAATCGTTGCGGCACACAGGCGCTTGTTTCAAACTCGATGCTTTTCGCCAGTACAACAACGTCGAGGGAGAGACCATGGATTTTTTTGCCCAGGGACCGGGCGCGAGTGCCAGTGCTTCATCAACCGCCATGCCGTGGTGTGTGCTGCTGGTCGACGACGATCCCGAGGTCCATGACGTCACCCGGCTGGCGCTGCGCAAGTTTGAATTCCAGCAGCGTGGCCTGGAGCTGCTGTCGGCGTTCTCCGCGCGGCAAGCCCAGGACATGTTCCGCGCCCGCCAGGACATCGCGCTGGCGGTCATCGACGTGGTCATGGAAACCGAACACGCCGGCCTGGAACTGGTGCGCTGGCTGCGCGACACCGACCAATGCCCGCTCACCCGGCTGGTGCTGCGCACCGGGCAAGCAGGGCTCGCGCCCGAGGAACAGGTCATACGGCAGTTCGACATCGACGCCTACAAGGAGAAAACCGAACTGACCACGCTCAAGCTGCGCAGCCTGCTTTACACGTCCCTGCGCAGCTACCGCACGCTGTGCGACAAGCAGGCCGAACACGACGCCCTGCTCGCGCTGATGCAGGACTTGCCGGTGCTGCGCGCCGCGGCCACCCACAACGAGGCCGAGCAGCTGCTGCGCGAGCGCCTGCGCGCCCATTTCCAGATCGAACAGTGGCCCGCGCCCTGGACACCGCCGCCGGGGCTGCCAGACGGTGATTCGCCAGGCAACGCGCCATTCGGCAACGGCGGCGAACGGCCCGCCATGGGCGCCAGGCAGCGGGAACGCCTGCAGGCCTACCTGACGGCCGCCGCCGCGGCCTGGCCGGTGGCGACATCGCACCCAACCATGCCCACGCGTTAACAGACGATCGCATGGCCATGCGATCGCCCGGGCCAGAAGCGCCACGGCGCCCGCTGTCGCGCCTGCTGGTCAAAACCACGCTGACCGTGGCCTGGAGTGTTGGCCTGTTCATCAGCCTGCTGCAGATCATGTACGACCTGCAGCAGGTGCGGCGCCTGCCCGACACCCAGCTCGCGACCGTGCGCGGCATGACCAAGGAGCCGCTGGATGCCATCGTGTACGGCCTCGACCGGAACCGCGCCTCGGATCTGCTGTCGGGCCTGCTCACCCTGCCCTACATCCGCGCCGCCAAGGTCACCCTCGACGATGGCACGGTCCTGGCCGAGGCCAGCCGGCCGCCTCAGGACAGCACCCCCCCCTGGCTCAACGAGCTGCTGTTCGGGCCTTCACGCCAATTCAGCTGGTCCATCCACGCGCCACAAGGCCGCCCGCAGCAATGGCTGGGCGAAATGCAGCTGAGCCATGACACCCATGCGGAGGCAGCGGCCTTCCTCTCGCGCGCCAGCGCCATCCTGGCGGGCACCATGTTGTACGCCTTCGCGCTGGCCGCCCTGCTGCTGGTGGCCTATGACCAATTGCTGCGCCGCCCACTGACCAACATCATCCAGTCCATTTGGCAGGCCGACACCGAACGCCCCGAGTCCGCCCGCCTGGCGATTCCATCCGGCCACGAAGGCTCCGAAATCGGCCAACTGGCCACCATCACCAACCTGCACCTCGCATCGATCGAGCGCCTGCTGGCCCAGCTGCGCGAGGCCGAACAGCGGCTCAATCAGCACTCGGACCAGCTGGAGGTCACCGTGGCCGAACGCACCCGCGAGCTGACCCGCAGCCTGGCGCAACTGCAGACCGCCCGCGATCAGTTGATCAGCAGCGAAAAAATGGCCTCCCTGGGCGCCCTGGTGGCCGGCGTTGCGCACGAGGTCAACACCCCGTTGGGCATCGCGGTCACGGCGGCGTCGGTGGTCAGCGAGGCGCTCGACGCGATCGCGATCGAGTTCGCGCGCGGCGGCATGACACCCGAGCATTTCAACACCTGGATGCGCAACGCCCGCGATGGCCAGCACATCCTGGTGAGCAACCTGTCACGGGCCGCCCGGCTGGTGAAGGATTTCAAACAGACCGCGGCGAACCAAGTGGACGAAAGCCTTTGCAGCTACGACCTGGCGCAGACCATCGACACCCTGATCGCGAGTCTGCGTCCCGAAACCAAGAAAATACCGGTGGTGCCCCAGTACCTGGGCCCGAAGGCGCTGCCGGCCATGGGCTATCCTGGCGTGTTGATGCAGGTGCTGACCAACCTGATCATCAACAGCGTGCGCCACGCCTTTGAGGGTGTGGAACACCCCCGCATACAAATTCAAGTGAGCGAACGGGCAGGCCAGGTGGAGCTGGTGTACCGCGACAACGGCGTCGGCGTGCCGGCCGCGCTACACGCCCGCATCTTCGAGCCACT
The DNA here is from genome assembly GCF_038440225.1 of Hydrogenophaga sp. OTU3427. NCBI lineage: Bacteria > Pseudomonadati > Pseudomonadota > Betaproteobacteria > Burkholderiales > Comamonadaceae > Hydrogenophaga > Hydrogenophaga sp. OTU3427. The sequence goes on from NZ_JASATI010000015.1 coordinate 6,736, forward strand.
GTTCACCACCCGGCGCGGCCACGGTGGCACCGGCCTGGGACTCAACATCGTCTACAACCTGGTCACGCAGAAGCTGGGCGGATCGCTCCAGTTCCACTCGTCGCCCAGGGGCGGCGTGAGTTTTCAGATCCGCTTTGCGCTCAAGCAGCGCCTCGACATGGCGACCGGCCCAGCGACGCTGGCCTGAGACGCTGAGCGCCTGTCGCTCAGGGCACCACGCCCGGCAGGTGCTGGCGCTGCAGCTCGCGGTAGGCCGGGCTGGCCTGCAGTTCGCGCAACGCACGGTCAAAGACCTGGAGCAGGCGCGGCGATTCAGGGTGCTGCCGGGAAAAAGCCATCCAGAATCCGTCGCCACTGGGCTCCTCGCCCACCTTGCGGATGCGGGCGCCCCGCAGCGTCGCCTCGGTGCGCAGGCGCCAGGCCCCTGCCGATGCCCCGAACATCACATAGTCCACCCGGCCCCGCTGCAGCATCTGCAGCAAGGCCAGGTCGCTGCCCGCCGGGACGCGGCGGATCGCCTGGTCCTGCGTGAACCAGTCGGCGTAGTGGTAAGCCTGGTGGTACCCGACGGAGTGTCCCGCCAGGTCCCCGCGCCCGACCGGCCGCGCCGGCGCCCCGGTGTCGCGGGCAAAGATGGCCAGCGGCTCATAAAATATCGGCATGCCGTGCCACAGGTAGTCGCTTTTGTTTTCGGCGGTCTGCAGGGCGTTGAAACACGCCGCCACCGCGCCGGTGCGGGCCTCGTGCATGCAACGCCCGAAGGGCACGGCCCGCAGTTCGACGGCCACCCCGGCATCCTGGAAGACCCGGCGCACCACGGCCACCGCAAAACCCTGGACGGGTGCACCAGGCTGGGGCACCCATGCAAACGGCGGCCAGTCGTCTTCGACCGCGATCAATGGCACGTCCGCAGTCGAACGCGGGACCTGATCCGCCGAGCCCTGCCCCAACGCCGGCCCGGCCACCCCGACCCAGGCCATCAGGCCCACCCATGCCCATGCGCGCATCGCCACCCTCCCTGCCGCATCGACGCGTGCGGTCTGGGCCGGATTCTGCCCCAGGCCCCGGCCCGCAATGGGCCCCCACCCGACCACGGGCAGCAAACCGGCGGCCCGGTGGCGTCAATGCTGGCTGGGCACCAGGAAGTCCTGGCTGATGCGCCAGCCCAGCTCGTTCACGCGGTCGAGGAACTGCGTCAGGAAGGCGTGCAGCCCGGTGGCCAGGATCTCGTCGATGCGGCCGTACTGCAGGTCGGCCCGCAGCTTGCCGGCGCGGCGTTCGGTCTCGGCCGAGTGGTCGTTGGACACGACCTCCAGGTTGCTCACCAGCTCGTTCATGCTGGCGTGCAGGCTGCGCGGCATGTCCGGACGCAGGATCAGCAACTCGGCCACGCGCTCGGGCTTGATGACGTCGCGGTAGACCTTGCGGTAGACCTCGAAGCCGCTGACCGAGCGCAGGATGGCGCTCCAGTGGTAGAAGTCGTATTCCTGATCGAGTTCGCTGGCGGCGCCGAAGAAGTCGCTCTCGACAGCGTGGAACTTGACATCCAGCAGCCGCGCCGTGTTGTCGGCACGCTCCAGAAAGGTGCCCATGCGGTAGAAGTGGAAGGCCTCGTCCTGCAGCATGGTGCCGATGGCGACACCGCGCGAGAGGTGCGAACGGAACTTGACCCACTCGAAGAAGGCACCGGGATCGCGCTCGAAGTCCTTGCCCTTGAGCATGCGGGTCAGCTCCAGCCAGGTCTGGTTCTGGGTTTCCCACAGCTCGGTGGTCAGGGCGCCGCGCACGGCGCGGGCGTTTTCGCGCGCGGCCCGCAGGCAGGAGACGATGCTCGACGGGTTGTCCTCGTCGCGCACCATGAAGTCGAGCACGTCGCGTGGCTTGACCTCGCCCTCGCCGTAACGGCCGCGGTAGGTGGGCATCAGCTCGCTGATGGTCAGCAGGCCTTCCCAACCCACCTGCGCCACGGCGGCGGACTGGGGCAGCAGCGAGGTCTGGTAGTTGACGTCGAGCATGCGGGCGGTGTTCTCGGCGCGCTCGGTGTAGCGCGACATCCAGAACAGGTGGTCGGCGGTTCTTGACAGCATTCTTGCCTCCTCAATCTTCCAGAATCCAGGTGTCTTTTGTACCGCCACCCTGTGACGAATTCACGACCAGCGAGCCCTCCTTGAGGGCCACGCGGGTCAGGCCGCCGGGCACCATCTGCACCGTCTTGCCACTGAGCACAAAGGGCCGCAGGTCGATGTGGCGCGGCGCGATGCCGCTCTGCACGTAGGTGGGGCAGGTCGACAGGCTCAGCGTCGGCTGGGCGATGTAGCCGTCGGGCTTGGCCAGCACGGCCTGGCGGAATTCCTCGATCTCCGCCTGGGTGGAGGCGGGGCCGACCAGCATGCCGTAGCCGCCCGCGCCGTGCACCTCCTTGACCACCAGGTCCTTCATGTTGGCCAGCATGTACTTGAGGTCGTCCGGCTTGCGGCCCATGAAGGTGGGGACGTTGCTCAGGATGGGCTTCTCACCGAGGTAGAAATCGATCATCTGCGGCACGTAGGGGTAGATCGACTTGTCGTCGGCCACACCGGTGCCGACGGCGTTGCAGATGGCCACGTTGCCCTTGCGGTAGGCGTCCAGCAGGCCTGCACAGCCCAGCGTGCTGGTGGGGCGGAAGACCAGCGGATCGAGGAAGTCGTCGTCCACCCGGCGGTAGATCACGTCCACCCGCTTGGGGCCACGGGTGGTGCGCATGTAGACGAAGTTGTCCTTGACAAACAGGTCCTGTCCCTCGACCAGTTCCACGCCCATCTGCTGCGCCAGGAAGGCGTGCTCGAAATAGGCGCTGTTGTACATGCCGGGCGTGAGCACCACCACGGTCGGCTCGGCGGTGTGGCCCGGGCTGGAGGCGCGCAGGGTCTCCAGCAGCAGGTCGGGGTAATGGGCCACCGGGGCCACGCGGTTCTGGCTGAACAGCTCGGGAAACAGCCGCATCATCATCTTGCGGTCTTCGAGCATGTAGCTCACGCCGCTGGGCACACGCAGGTTGTCCTCCAGCACGTAGTACTCGCCCTCGCCGGCCGCGTTGGGCGCGCGCACGATGTCGATACCGGCGATGTGCGAGTAGATCTGGTTGGGCACGTCCACGCCCACCATCTCGGGGCGGAACTGGGCGTTGCGCGTGATCTGCTCGGCCGGGATGACCCCGGCCTTGATGATCTCCTGGCCGTGGTAGACGTCGTGGATGAAGCGGTTCAGGGCATCGACCCGCTGCACCAGGCCACGCTCCATCTGGGCCCACTCGTGGGCGGGAATGATGCGGGGAATGAGATCGAAGGGGATCAGGCGCTCTGTGCCGGCACCGTCCTCGTCCTTGGCACCGTAGACCGCGAACGTGATGCCCACCCGCCGAAATATCAGCTCGGCCTCCTCGCGCCGCGCCGCCATCACCTCGGCTGGCTGCTCCAGCAGCCAGCGTGCGTAGGCCTCGTAGTGCGCCCGCTCCTTGTCCTGGGCCGCGTACATCTCGTCGAATTGGGGTCTTGTCATGTCATCTCTCTCCTGTCAGAACTGAGGATAGCAAGTACCGCGCCAGCTTGGTGCACCGGTGGCGGGGGTGTCGTTGACCGGACTCATTCGCTGCTGTCCCGAACACCATCGTAAGCGCTGGGCGGGCCGGCCTGGCCCGGTGTGGCGTGCCAATAACGGCGGTGGGTCTCACGCCAGCATTCGACGGCGTCGGGTGCGCCGCTGCGCCACCACGCCAGGCCACAGTCGGGCGAGGCGACCCAGCGCGCGCCACGCGCCTCGTAGCGGGCCGTCACCTCGGGCGCGGGGTGGCCAAAACGGTTGTGGTGCCCAGCCTGCACGAGCACCCAGCGCGGCCGCAGCTGGTTGAGCCACACCGGGCTGGACGAGGAACGGCTGCCGTGGTGCGGCGCCACCAGCACGTCGACGCTGAGACCGGGGTGGCGCGCGGCCAGCGCCACCTCCTGGTCGATGCCGATGTCCCCGGTAAGCAGCACGCGCTGCGGGCCGTTGCCCACCAGCAGCACGCAGGACAAGGTGTTGGGGCTGGCACCGGGCCGGTGGTCGGCCGGCGCCGGGTGCAGGAATTCGAAGGCCACGCCGTCCCATGCCCAACGCTGGCCGGCGTCGCAGCCGGCCAGCCCGGCCACCAGTCCAGGGCGGCGGGCGGCCAGATCCTGGGGGCCGGGGGCGTACGACGACGCATAGCGCGCCAACGGAAAGGCCGCCAGCACCGATTCGGCGCCCCCCGCGTGGTCGCCGTCGCGGTGGCTCACCACCACCCCATCGGGCCGCTCGCCCAGCCGCCGCAGCCAGGGGACCAGCACCGACTCGCCCGCGTCGCCTCCACCGCGGTAGCGCGGGCCGGCATCGAACAGCAGGCTGTGGCGCGCGGTGCGCACCAGCAAGGCGCTGCCCTGCCCGACGTCGGGGGCCAGCAGTTCGAACTGGCCCTCGGCCGGGCGGGCAGGCACAAAAGCCAGGGCCGGCCAGGCCAGGGCCAGGCCCATCAACCGCCAGGCCCCTGGCAGCGGCAGCACCACCAGCCCCCCACCCAGCACGGCCGCCACGGCCAGCACCGGCGGCGCGGCGGCGCCGTGCCACACCGCCCAGGGCCAGGCCGCCAGCGGCAGTAGCCCGGCCACCAGTCCCTGCACGGCCAGCGCGGCCAATTCCCACAGCGGCCGGACCACCACGCCGATGAGCACCAGGGGCGTGACCACCAGGGTCACCCACGGGATGGCGAGCAGGTTCGCGGCCAACCCCACCAGCGACACTTGGCCGAACAGCAGCAGGGTGAGCGGCGCCAGGGCCAGCGTCATGACGCCCTGCTCGCGCAACAGGCCACGCAGCGCTCGCGCCGACCGTGCGGGCCAGGGCGCGCCTGCCGGCAACTCGGCCACCCGAGCGGGATCGGACGCGAACAGCAGCATCACGGCCACAAAACTGAGCCAGAACCCCGCCTGCAGCGCGGCCCAGGGGTCCATGGCAAGCACCAGCGCCAGCACCGACAGCCACACCACCGGCCAGGGCCAGTCCAAACCGCGCCAGCGCATCAGCACCACCCCCGCCAACATGAACACGGTGCGCTGGGCCGGCACGCCCCAGCCGGCCAGCAAGGCATAAGCCACCGCCAGCACCAGCCCGCCCCAGGCGGCCACATGTGGCGTGGGCCAGCGCAGCGGCAAGCCCGGCCAAGCAGGCGTGGCGGCCCGCCAGGCCAGGGCCACCAGGGCCTTGGCCAGCCAGGCGAACAAGGTGATGTGCAGACCGGAGATGCTCATCAGGTGGGCCACGCCGGTGTCGCGGAACACCTTCCAGTCGTCGCGCGCGATGGCCGCCTGGTCGCCCACCAGCAGCGCGGCCAGCACACCGGCGGCGCGGGTGTCCGCCACCCGCTCGCGCACGGCCTGGGTCAAGGCACCACGCCAGCGGTCCACGGGGTGGCGCCAGCCCTGGCCCAGCCGCTCGGGAGGGCGGTCGCGGCGGCCCACCCGCACCGTGCCGGTGGCGCCTATGCCTTGTTCCCACAGCCAGAGTTCGCGGTCGAAACCCTGGGGATTGGCCAGGCCGTGGGGCGCACGCAGGCGCACCTGCCACCGCCACTGCTGCCCGGCCGCCACGTCGGCCGGCGCCTGGGGCCAGAACAGGCGAACCCGCCGGGGCAGCGTCAGCCCGTCCGCCGTGGCCTCCGACGCCGTGGCGTCGAGCCGGCGACCCTGCTCGATGGCCACCACCACGATGGCCCCATCCACCGCGGGCTGGGGCAAGTCGGCCACCGTGCCCTCGATCAGCAGCGCCTGCTCTTCCAGCGCCGGCGCCAGCCGGTCGCCCTGCATCCAGACCGCCCGCAGGCCGGTGCTCGCGAAGCCCAGCACGGCGACGGACAGCAGGCCACACAGCCGCCAGCCCCGGTCCGGGTGCCGGCCGCCAAGCACCCAGGCCCCCACCAGCGCCAGGGCGGCCACGCACAGGCCCAGGTAGACCGCGCCCGGCCACAGCAAGGCCTGCTGGAGTTGGAGAAGGATTCCGGCCACCCAGGGGGCCAGCCAGCCCAGCACGCGGGCCGATCAGTGGGTGAAGCAGCGCGCCCTGGCCCGGGGCGATTTGCACCGAAGGCCGCGTTTGTCACACGGTGGTGGCGCGTTACTTGCTACGATGTTTTCGCGGCATTGTGTTTTTTGCATGCTGCTGATCTCCCTGACGAAAGCTTATCGCATGGCCATCCACGTTGCCCTGAACCACGTCACCCACTACACCTACGACCGCCCCATCAAGCTGGGCCCGCAGGTCGTGCGCCTGCGTCCGGCACCCCACAGCCGCACCAAGGTCCTGTCCTACTCGCAGCGGGTCGAGCCGGCGCAGCACTTCATCAACTGGCAGCAGGACCCGTTCGCCAACTACCAGGCGCGGCTGGTGTTTCCGGAGCCCATGCGCGAATTCAAGGTCACCATCGACCTCGTGGTCGAGATGGCGGTCTACAACCCCTTCGATTTTTTCCTCGAACCCCACGCCGAGACATTCCCCTTCGCCTACTCGGCCGACCAGCTCAAGGAGCTGCAGCCCTACCTGGCCAAGGGCGAGCTCACGCCGCGCTTCAAGGCCTACCTCGACCAGGTCGACCGCAAGCCGCAGCGCACCATCGACTTCCTGGTGGGCATCAACCAGAAGCTGCAAGGCGACATCGGCTACCTGATCCGCATGGAGCCCGGCGTGCAGACGCCTGAGGAGACCCTGACCAACGCCAGCGGCTCCTGCCGCGACTCGGGCTGGCTGCTGGTGCAGCTGCTGCGCCACATGGGGCTGGCCGCCCGCTTTGTGTCGGGCTACCTGATCCAGCTGACCTCGGACGTGAAGGCGGTCGACGGCCCCAGCGGCCCCGAGGCCGACTTCACCGACCTGCACGCCTGGTGCGAGGTCTTCCTGCCCGGCGCCGGCTGGATCGGCCTGGACCCGACCTCGGGCCTGCTGGCCGGCGAAGGCCACGTGCCACTGGCCTGCACGCCGCAGCCGTCCAGCGCCGCGCCCATCGAAGGCGCGCTCGACGAGTGCGAGGTCACGTTCAGCCACCACATGGGTGTGACGCGGGTCTACGAATCGCCCCGCGTGACCAAGCCCTACACCGAGGACCAGTGGGCCGCCATCGACGCCCTGGGCCACCAGGTGGACAAGGAACTGGTGGCCGGCGACGTGCGCCTGACCATGGGCGGCGAGCCCACCTTCGTGGCCACCCGGGACCGCGACGCCGCCGAATGGAACACCGACGCCCTGGGCCCGACCAAGCGCAACTACGCCACCGAGCTGCTGCACCGCCTGCGCCTGCAGTACGGCGACGGCGGCTTCCTGCACCTGGGCCAGGGCAAGTGGTACCCGGGCGAGCAGTTGCCGCGCTGGGCGCTCTCGCTGTTCTGGCGCGCCGACGGCGAACCCACCTGGCACAACCCGGCCCTGTTCGCCGACGAACGCGAGCCCGCCAGCTACAGCGCCGAGGACGCCCGCCGCTTCACGCAGGCGCTGGCGCGCAAGCTGGGCCTCTCCACCCAGCACATCACGCCCGGCTACGAGGACACCTTCTACTACCTCTGGCGCGAGCGCCGCCTGCCGGTCAACGTCGACCCCTTCGACGCCAAGCTCGACGACGAGATGGAACGCCAGCGCCTGCGCCGCGTCTTCGGCCAGGGCCTGGACACCGTGGTCGGCTACGTGCTGCCACTGCAGGCGCATTCGGTGCCGGGCCACGACGCCGCCAAGGGCGCGCGCACCCTGCCCCGCTTCTCCGGCACCCGCTGGACCACCGGCCCCTGGTTCTTCCGCGACGAACGCATGTACCTCATGCCCGGCGATTCGCCCATGGGCTACCGCCTGCCGCTCGATTCGCTGCCCTGGGTCAGCAAGGCCGACTACCCCTACCTGATCGAGCAGGACCCGCTGGGCCAGCGCGATGCCCTGCCCGAGGGCAGCGCTTTCAAGCGCCAGTACGCCCCCCACCAGATCGGCGGTGGCTTCGCCGAAGGCGGCGTGGTATCGCTGCAGAACGCGGCCTTTGGCCAGCCCGACGACGGCACCCCGGCCTGGCAGGGCGACCCCAGCGGCCAGGGCGTGCCCGGCGCCGCGCCGGCACAGCCCATGAGCGGGCGCTATCCCGCCCGTGGCGAGTCGGCCGCCTGGCTGACCCGCACCGCCCTGTGCGTGGAGGCCCGTGACCCGCAGCGCGCCAACGGCCCCAAGGCCGAGGCCGAAGCCGGTGGCAAAAGCTGCCACCTCTACATCTTCATGCCGCCGCTGGCGCGCCTGGAGGACTACCTGGACCTGCTGGCCGCCATCGAGGCCACGGCCGACAAGCTCGGCGTGCGGGTGGTGCTTGAAGGCTACCCGCCGCCGCGCGACCCGCGCCTGAAGATGCTGCAGGTCACGCCCGACCCCGGCGTGGTCGAGGTCAACATCCACCCGGCGCACAACTGGGGCGAACTGGTCGAACACACCGAGTTTCTGTACGACGCCGCGCACCAGACCCACATGTGCGCCGAGAAGTTCATGACCGACGGTCGCCACACCGGCACCGGCGGCGGCAACCACTTCGTGATGGGCGGCGCCACGCCAGCCGATTCGCCCTTCCTGCGCAAACCCGAACTGCTGGGCAGCCTGGTCGCCTACTGGCACAACCACCCCTCCCTGAGCTATCTGTTCAGCGGCCTGTTCATCGGCCCCACCAGCCAGGCACCGCGGGTGGACGAGGCGCGCAACGACCAGCTCTACGAACTGGAGATCGCCCTCAATCAGATCGAGAAGAACCGCGGCCTGCATGGCCAGGACATGCCGCCCTGGCTGGTCGACCGCACGCTGCGCAACATCCTGGTGGACGTCACCGGCAACACCCACCGCAGCGAGTTCTGCATCGACAAGCTCTACTCGCCGGACAGCAGCACCGGCCGCCTGGGCCTGCTGGAGCTGCGCGCCTTCGAGATGCCACCCCACGCCCGCATGAGCGTGGCCCAGCAGCTGCTGCTGCGCGCGCTGGTGGCCCGCTTCTGGAAACAACCCTGGACCGGCCGCCTCACCCGCTGGGGCACCGAGCTGCACGACCGCTTCCTGCTGCCCACCTTCGTGCGCATGGACTTCGAGGACGTGCTGGCCGAACTGCGCCAGGACGGCTACCCCTTCGAGATGAGCTGGTTCGAGCCCCACTTCGAATTCCGCTTCCCGCTGGTGGGCCAGGTGCGCGCGCATGGCATGGAGCTGACGCTGCGCAACGCGCTGGAACCCTGGCACGTGATGGGCGAGGAAGGCTCGGCCGGTGGCACGGTGCGCTACGTCGATTCCTCGCTGGAGCGGCTGGAGGTGCATGTGAGCGGCTGGAACGACAGCCGCTACGTGGTCACGGTCAACGGCCGCGCCCTGCCGGTGCAACCCACCGGCACCACCAGCCACTACGTGGCCGGCGTGCGCTACAAGGCCTGGAACCCGCCCTCGGCGCTGCACCCCAGCATCGGCGTGCACGCACCCCTCACGTTCGACATCGTCGACACCTGGATGAAACGCTCGCTCGGCGGCTGCCAGTACCACGTCACCCACCCGGGCGGGCGCAACTACGACAGTTTCCCGGTCAACGCCTTCGAGGCCGAGAGCCGGCGCCTGTCGCGCTTCTTCCAGATGGGCCACACGCCGGGGCAGATGCTGGTGGCTCCCGCCCAGCACAGCCGCGAGTTCCCGTTCACCCTGGATCTGCGGTATTGAGACACCGGGACCGGCCGGGGCGGACCGGCGGCGGGCGCGGCAGTGCATACTTGCCCGCTGTGAAAGCCTCTGACCGCCCCGCCATCGCCGAAGACCATGCCCACGACAGCCCCGCCGGGCTGGCCGCCGCACTGGCCTCGGCCGCCGAACCCGGCCACCTCGACGAACTCCGGGACACCGGCGGCGGGTTGCGCCCGCACTGGGCGGCGTTTTTCGAACACCTGGGCTTCGAGGGCCTGGGGGACCTGAACCGCCGCCAGCACAACCTGGCGCGCCAGATCCGCGACAACGGCGTCACCTACAACGTCTACGCCGACGAACACGGAGCCCAGCGCCCGTGGGCGCTGGACCTGCTGCCCATGGTGGTCACCCCCGAGAGCTGGGCCCAGATCGAGGCCGGCGTGTTACAGCGCGCCAAGCTGCTCAACCGCATCTGCGCCGACATCTACGGCCCGCGCGAACTGCTCAAGCGGGCCCTGCTGCCGGCCGCACTGGTGCAGGGCCACCCGGGCTACCTGCGTGCCATGCACGGCGTGCGCCCGCCCGGCGACACCTGGCTGCACATCGCCGCCTTCGACCTCGCGCGCGGCCCCGACGGCCGCTGGTGGGTGGTCTCGCAGCGCACCCAGGCGCCCTCGGGCCTGGGCTACCTGCTGGAAAACCGCATCGCCATCGCCCGCCAGTTCCCCAAGGCCTTCGGCGAGATGAAGGTGCAGCGGCTGGCCGCCAGCTACCGCGCGCTGATGGACGGCATCAAGCGCATGGCCCCCGAAGGCGCCAACGCCCGCATCGCCCTGCTCACGCCCGGCCCCTACAACGAAACCTATTTCGAGCACGCCTACCTGGCGCGCTACCTCGGGCTGAGCCTGGTCGAAGGCAGCGACCTCACGGTGCGCGACCAGCGCGTCTACCTCAAGACCCTGCAAGGCCTGGAGCCGGTACACGCGCTGATCAAGCGCCTGGACGACGAGTGGCTGGACCCGCTGGAGCTGCGCAGCGATTCCGCCCTGGGCGTGCCCGGCCTGCTGCAGGCCCTGCGCGCCGGCAACGTGCTGCTGGCCAACGCGCCAGGCACGGCGCCGCTCGAATCGAGCGCGCTGCTGGGCTTCCTGCCGGCTCTGAGCGAACACCTGCTGGGCGAGCCGCTGGCCCTGCCCTCGCTGGACACCTGGTGGTGCGGCGAAGCGGCGTCGCTGCAGCGCGTGCTGCCCCTGCTCAAGCAAAGCGTCATCAAGCCGACCCGGCCCGATCTCGGCAAGGAAGCCGTCATGGGCCAGCGGCTCGATGCCGACGCCCTGGACCAGCTCACCGGGCGCATGGTGCGCCAGCCCGACAACTACACCGTGCAGGCCTACCTGCCCTTGTCGCAGACCCCCACCTGGAAAGGCGACCGCCTGGGGCCGCGCTCGGCCATGCTGCGGGTGTTCGCGCTGGCCGACGGCCCGCAGTCCTGGCGCGTGCTGCCCGGCGGCATGGTGCGCCTGGCCCCGCGCGGCCAGCTGATGGCGTCCATGCAGCGCGGCGGCAGCAGCGCCGACTGCTGGGTGCTGACCGAGGGCGAGGTGGACAGCACCACCCTGCTGAACCAGGCCCCGATTCCCATCGACCAGCTGGAGCACAAGCGCCCGGTGACCAGCCGCGCCGCCGAAAACCTGTTCTGGCTGGGCCGCTACACCGAACGCGCCGAGAACAGCGTGCGCCTGGCGCAGATCGCCCTGCGCAGCCTGCACGGCGAGGACCAGCGCTCGCCGGCCCTGCTGGCCTGGCTCAGCGACAGCGCGCTGGCCAACGGCCTGGTGCTGCCGGACGTGCCCAGCGCGGCCCAGTCGCCGCGCGTGTTCGAGCGTTCGCTGATCGCCATGCTGGCGCCCGACAGCGGCGCCACCAGCGTCGGCTTCAACCTGCGGGCGCTGTCGCAGGCGGCGGCCAGCGTGCGCGAGCGGCTGTCGCAGGAGCAGCGCAACCTGATCGAGCGTGTGCTGGACGAGTTCGCGCAAGCCTGCGAGCAGCTCAGCGCCGAGGCCGAGTACGCGCCGCAGGAAGCCCTCAACACGCTGGAGCAGACCAGCGAGGGCCTGGCCGCCATCACCGGCGCCCAGACCGACCGCATGGTACGCGACGATGGCTGGCGGCTGCTAAGCGTCGGGCGCCACATCGAGCGCCTGGGCACCCTGTCGCAGGCCCTGGCCGAGGGCCTGCGCAGCGGCAGCCTGGCCGAGGAAGGTGGCTTCGAGGCGCTGGTCGCGCTGTTCGACAGCACCATCACCTTCCACGCCCGCTACCAGCAGCGGCGCGACCTGCCCGCCCTGGTGGACCTGCTGGTGCTGGACCGCGACAACCCGCGTTCGCTGGCCTGGGTGCTGGGCACGCTGCGCTCGCGCCTGTCCAAGCTCGCCAACACCGTGCACGGCCAGGTGGCCGAGATCGCCCAGGCCCTGCCCGACCCGTCGGCCTGGCAACTGGGCGCGCTGTGCAACACCGACGATGAGGGACAGGCCAGCGCCTTGTTGGCCATCCTGGCGGCATGCCAGCGTTCCGCGCTGGAGCTCTCGGACGACATCAACCGCCGCCACTTCAGCCACGCGGACCGCGACAACCGAAGCCTGTTGGCCTGACCGGAGCCAGCCATGGAACTGCGCATCGTCCACGAAACCTGCTACGACTACGCCACCCCGGTGATGCTGGCGCAGCACATGGCGCACCTGCGACCCAGCGACACACTGCCTGGCCAGCGGCTGCTGTCGCACACCTTGCGCGTGACACCGCAGCCCGCGCAGCAGATGGACAGCGAGGACGCCTTCGGCAACCCGCGCCACTTCTTCGCGCTGCAGGTGCCCCACGACAAGCTGTGTGTGCACGCCGAGACCGAGGTCCACACCGAGGCCCCCGGCGCCCTGCCCGAGTCGCCCCCCTGGGAAACCGTGCGCGCGCAGTTCACCTACCACGCCGGCGCGCCCTTTGATGCGGCGAACGAGTTTGTCTACGCCTCCCCCTACGTGCCACGCCACGAGGCCTTTGCCGACTACGCCCGCCCCGACTTCACGGCCGGTCGCCCGCTGCTGGCCGCCTGCGAGGCGCTGACGGCGCGCATGCACAAGGAGCTGACCTACCGAAGCGGCAGCACCGAGATCAACACCCCCGCCCTGACCGCGCTGGAACGCCGCGAGGGCGTGTGCCAGGACTTCGCCCACATCCTGCTGGGCTGCCTGCGCAGCCTGGGCCTGCCGGCACGCTACGTCAGCGGCTACCTGTTGACACAGGTGCCCGAAGGCCAGGTCCGGCTGATCGGCGCCGACGCCTCGCATGCCTGGGTCTCGGTCTACTGCCCGGGGGCCGACGGCGGGCCAGGTGCCTGGTGCGACTTCGACCCCACCAACAACCACTGCGGTCTGGGCCGCCCCGGCGAGGACTACGTGACCCTGGCCCTGGGCCGGGATTTTGGCGATGTGTCGCCCCTGCGCGGCGTGATCCAGGGCGGAGGCAGTCACACCCTGCACGTGGGCGTGACGGTGGCGCCGGTGGACGACTTTCCTACCACCAGCGTCAACGCCGATGACCAAGCCGATCGATAGAATCGCCGGCTTCCCATGCCACACCACCAGGAGCCTTCCGTGTCCGTCTACGACCAACTCAAAGCCCTCTCCATCACGCTGCCTCCGGTGGCCGTGCCCGTCGCGGCCTACGTGCCCTTCACGCAGAGTGGCAAGCTGGTGTTCACCAGCGGCCACATCGCCAAGAAGGACGGCAAGCCCTGGGTCGGCCAGCTCGGCACCAACCTCGGCACCGAGGAAGGCCAGGCCGCCGCACGCGCCGTGGCCATCGACCTGATGGGCACGCTGCAAGCCGCCTGCCAAGCCGCCGGCACCGACCTCAACGGCGTCAAGCGCATCGTCAAGCTCACCAGCCTGGTCAACTCCAGCGCCAGCTACACCGAACACCACCTGGTCACCAACGGCTGCTCCGAACTGCTGGCCCAGGTCTTCGGCGACAAAGGCGCCCATGCCCGCAGCGCCTTCGGCGTGGCGCAGATTCCGCTGGGCGCCTGCGTGGAAATCGAGCTGATCGCCGAACTGGCCTGAACCCGCGCCCGCCTCAGAACCAGGTCGTCACCGCGTCCACCACGCGGTAGCCTTCGTCCACCACCGGCATCCAGCGCCACTTGTCGAAAGTGGTGCAGGGATGCGAGATGCCCGAGGCCACGGTGCTGCCCAGCTGCGGCCATTCGCCGCGCGGCGCCGAGGCATCGAAGCGCAGGTAGGCATGCTGGTCGTTCAGCGCGTCGATGCGCCAGTGCGCGGGCACGGCCCGGGGCGCGCCGCCCTGCCCGTCCGCGCGCCACAGCGGCTGCGGCAGGTCCAGGTCGTAGGCCACATCGCGTTTGCCCATGCTGAGCAGGGCCAGGCCCGGTTCGGGGCAGCTCTGCACGCAGGCCAGCACTTCCAGCGCGGGCTTCAGCGTCTCGCGCAGGTTCAGGCGCTCGGCCACGCAGCACAGGTAGCGCGTGTAGCGCTGGTGGTCGTGGGTGAGGTAGCAGCCCGAGCGCAGCACGCCCCGCACCGGTCGGCCCAGGTCGGGCGTCAGGCGTTCGGCCACCAGATCGAAGATGGCGGAGCCACCGGCGCTCAGGATGATCTCGTCCTGCGCGAACCAGCCCTGGGCGATGGCATCGCGCGCGATCGCGTCCACGCGGTCCATCAGGCCTTGCACCGTGGCGCGGTCTTTCGCGTGGTCGCAGTGGGCCGTCGTGCCTTCGTAGCACTCGATGCCGGCCAGTCGCAGCACCGGGCTGGCAGCGATGCGGGCCGCGGTCCGCGCCGCCTCGTCGGCCGTGCGGCAACCGGTGCGCTGGCCCGCGATGCCCAGCTCCAGCAGCACCTCGAAGTGCCCCTCGAAACCCCGCGCGGCGGCCCAGGCCTCGATGGCGTCGACCTGGCCCACCGCATCGACCAGGAAAAACGAACGCAGCATCGGGGACTCGACATGAAGCCGGGCCAGCGCGTCCAGCTCGGCCCGTTGCAGCACCTGGTTGGCGATCAGCACCCGCAACACACCGTGGCGCACCGCCACCACCGCCTGGAACACGGTGGCCAGGCTGATGCCCCAGGCACCGGCCTCCAGCTGCAGGGCCCACAGCTCGGGCGACATGCTGGTCTTGCCGTGGGGCGCGAGGTCCAGGCCGCGCTGCGTGCAGAAGTCGCGCATCCAGTGCAGGTTGTGGCGCAGGGCGGATTGCTTGAGCACCGCCAGCGGCAGGGCCAGGTCGCCGCGCAGCAGTTGCCAGTCCTGCTGGCCCACCGCCTCGCGCGACAGGGGCGCGCACGCCGCGGGAAATCCTTTGAGGTGGGGACCGAACAGCGGTGCGGCGGTGTCCATGAGGCGTTGTCCTGTTGAAAGTGTCGGTGTGTCAGAGGCCCAGGAACAGCGCGAAGCGGGCCAGTTCGTCCTGCAGGGCTGCCTCGAACGCTGGCTCAGGCGGGCGGCCGTTTACAAAGCCGAGTTCATGCCGCAGCCGCCCACCGTCCACCCGCAGGTTGACCCAGCCCGGCACCTGCTCGCCCCACAGCAGCGGCAGGGCGTAGTGGCCCATGGTGCGGCGGGCGGCCGGCAGGTAGGCCTCGAAGCGGTAGGGCCAGCCCCACAGCAGCTCGAAGCGCCGTCGGTCCCAGACCACCGGATCAAACGGCGCCAGAAAACGCAGCACCGGCGCCGGGCGGTGGCGGCGGGAAGCGGGGTTCTCATGGACCGGCCAGTACCAGTCCACGCCGTCCACCCGGGCGTGGCCGTAGCGCTCGGGCGCGGCCTTGACCACGGCCCGCGCCTGGGCCATCAGTTGGGGCGCGCCGTAGCGAAGCAGTGTGACCAGGTAGCCCAGGCTGGCGGCCGGCAGCGGCGCGTACAGGTTCACGATGTGGTCGACCAGCGTTTCGGCCCGTGCCGTGTCGGTGGCGGGGCCACCGTCCAGCGGCGTGTGTTCGATGGCCTCGTAGACCCGCGTGCCCGATTCGCGCCGGCGCACGCGCAGCCAGCCGTGGCGGTGCATCTCCTCCAGCAGCCGGGTGCTGGCGCTGAGCTCGCCGCCCCAATACGCCGCCACACGGCCATGGTGGGCAAACGCCGCACCCACCTCACGCGGGTGCACCGCGCCCCTCTCGCGCACAAAGGCCAGCAGCTCCTGGGCGCGGCGGGTCGCCTCGGCGTCCCAGGCCCGGCGCGGCATGCGTGGGTGCAGCAGGCCCAGCCAGTCGCGCGGCACGAAGCCGTAGTTGACAAAAGCCTCCTCCTCCACGCGCAGGCGCTCGTAGCGGCGCTCCAGGTCACCGGCGCGGTAGTCCTTGACGCGCAGACGCAGGATCAGGTCCTGCGCGCGGGCCGGCGCCCGCATGGGATCGGCCTGCACAAAACCCAGTCGCTGGATGGCGCCCGGCAGCGTGGTCGGCGTGAACAGGCTGCGCGCGATCGCGTGGCGGCGCAACGCGTCCAGCGTGACGCCCATGTCAGCCCCTGCGGCGCGCCTGCGCCCGCCGCACCTGGCGGCTTTGTCGGCTGACCGCCAGCGCGTCATCGCGCGCTTGGCGGCGTTTTCTGATCGCTGTCGAGACCAGCTTCGCGATGCCAAAGGCGACCGCGAAGCCCACGGCCGCCACCAGCACACCCACGCTGCTGCCGTCCATCACTCGACCCGGGTGACGCGGCTGGGCTTGAAGCCCAGGTCGGCCGCCTTGCCCTTGCGCGCACGCGCGGCACGGGCGTTGTTCAAGCTGCGGATCTCCAGCGTCTCCTCGCGTTCCTTGCCGCCACGGCCGATGCCATCGATGCGGATGCTCCGGGTGTAGGCGGCCGCGCCCGCCAGCGTGTCCTTGGGTTCGAGGTCGATCAGCATCAGGCCACGCCCGCCCTTGTCCATCTGCTTGAGTTCGCCGATCTCGAAGGTGAGGATGCGCCCGCCGGTGGAGGCGCAGGCCACGTGGGTGGCCGGCACCAGCGCCTGGCTGCCGCTGGTGAAAGCGGCGTGGGACGGCGCGCACACGGTCTCGCCCTCGCCGAGGTTGATGAAGGCCTTGCCGCCCTTCTGGCGCGACACCATGTTCTCCACCGTGGCGATGAAACCGTAGCCGCCCGAACCGCTGAGCAGCAGCGCGGCGTTGGCCGGGCCGGCAAAGTAGTGCTGGGGCTGGGTGCCGGATTCGAGGTCGATCAGCGTGGTGATGGGCTGGCCGTCACCGCGCGCGCCGGGCAGCACCGAGACCGGCACCGAATACACCCGGCCGTTGCTGCCAAAGACGATCAGCGTGTCCACCGTGCGGCATTCGAAGGTGCCGTAGAGCCCATCGCCAGCCTTGAAGGCGAAGGCGCCGGCCTCGTGGCCGTGGCCGGTGCGCGCGCGCACCCAGCCCTTCTGCGACACCACCACCGTCACCGGCTCGTCCACCACCTTGACCTCGGCGACGGCCTTTTTCTCGGCCTGGATCAGGGTGCGGCGCGGGTCGCCAAAGGTCTTGGCGTCCGCCTCAATTTCCTTGACCATGAGCCGCTTGAGGCTGGCCGGGTTGCCCAGGATGTCTTCGAGCTTGCCCTGTTCCTCGCGCAACTCCTTCAGTTCCTGCTCGATCTTGATGGCCTCCAGCCGCGCCAGCTGGCGCAGACGGATTTCGAGGATGTCCTCGGCCTGGCGCTCGCTCAGGCGGAAGGCGGCGATCAGCGCGGGCTTGGGCTCGTCGCTGTGGCGGATGATGCGGATCACCTCGTCGATGTTGAGCAGCACCAGCTGCCGGCCTTCGAGGATGTGGATGCGGTCCATCACCTTGCCCAGGCGGTGCTGGGTGCGGCGGGTGATGGTGGTCTGGCGGAACTCGATCCACTCGCCCACCATCTGGCGCAGGCTCTTCTGTGTCGGCCGGCCGTCCAGGCCGATCATGGTCAGGTTGATCGGCGCCGAGCTCTCCAGGCTGGTGTGGGCCAGCAGCGCGGTGATGAGTTCCTGCTGCTCGATGCGGCTGCTCTTGGGCTCGAACACCAGGCGCACCGGCGCGTCCTTGCTGGACTCGTCGCGCACGCCGTCCAGCACCATCAGCATGCTGGCCTTGAGCTGGGTCTGGTCCTGGCTCAGCGCCTTCTTGCCGGCCTTGACCTTGGGGTTGGTGATTTCCTCGATCTCTTCCAGCACCTTCTGGCTGCTCACACCGGGTGGCAGCTCGTTGACCACCAGCTGCCACTGGCCACGCGCCAGGTCCTCGATCTTCCAGCGCGCGCGCACCTTGAGGCTGCCACGGCCGCTGCGGTAGGCGTCGGCGATGTCGCCCACCGGGCTGATGATCTGGCCGCCGCCGGGGTAGTCCGGGCCGGGAATCAGGGCGAACAGCTCGTCGTCGCCGAGCTTGGGGTTCTTGAGCAGCGCCACACAGGCGTCGGCCACCTCGCGCAGGTTGTGGCTGGGGATTTCGGTGGCCAGGCCGACGGCGATGCCGCTGGCGCCGTTGAGCAGGTTGAAGGGCAGGCGCGCGGGCAGCTGCTTGGGTTCTTCGAAGGAGCCGTCGTAGGTGGGAATGAAGTCCACCGTGCCCTGGTCGATTTCGTCAAGCAACAGGCCGGAGATCTTGGCCAGGCGCGCTTCGGTGTAGCGCATGGCGGCGGCGCCGTCGCCGTCGCGGCTGCCGAAGTTGCCCTGGCCGTCGATCAGCGGGTAGCGCTGGCTGAAGTCCTGCGCCATGCGCACGAGGGCGTCGTAGGCGGCGCTGTCGCCGTGGGGGTGGTACTTGCCGAGCACGTCGCCCACCACGCGGGCGCTCTTGACCGGCTTGGCCGCGGTGTTGCCCGAAAAGCCCAGGCCCATGCGGTCCATCGCGTAGAGGATGCGTCGCTGCACCGGCTTCTGGCCGTCGCAGACGTCGGGCAGGGCCCGGCCCTTGACGACGGAGAGCGCGTATTCGAGGTAGGCGCGCTGCGCGTAGGCAGCGAGGTTGTCTTCGCCGGGCGCGTCGGCCACCGGCTCCAGGTTCAGCAGGTCATCCATGGGAACGGTTCAGCCTTGAGGGTTCAGATGTCGATGTCGACCGAGTCGCCGTGCAGTTCCATCAGCTCGCGGCGCGAGGCGGCTTCGCCCTTGCCCATGAGCTTGGTGATGAGCGCTTCGGTGGCGGCAAAGTCCATGCCGCCCAGGTTCACCTGCATCAGGCGGCGGGTGTCGGGGTTGAGGGTGGTGTCCCACAGCTGTTCGGCGTTCATCTCGCCCAGGCCCTTGAAGCGGCTGATCTGGCACTTTTCGCGCGCCACACCGTCCTTCTCGGCCTTGTCCAGGATGGCGTGCAGCTCGCCGTCGTCGAGCGCGTACTGCTTGAGCGCGGGCTTCTTGCCGCGCGCGGGCACGTCCACCCGGAACAACGGCGGACGCGCCACGTACACATGACCGGCCTCGATGAGCTTGGGAAAATGGCGGAAAAACAGCGTCAGCAGCAGCACCTGGATGTGCGAGCCGTCGACGTCGGCGTCCGACAGGATGCAGACCTTGCCATAGCGCAGGCCGCTCAAGTCCGGCGTGTCGTTGGGGCCGTGCGGGTCCACCCCGATGGCAACCGCGATGTCGTGGATTTCGGTGTTGGCGAACAGCCGGTCGCGCTCCACCTCCCAGGTGTTGAGTACCTTGCCGCGCAGCGGCAACACGGCCTGGCTTTCCTTGTCGCGGCCCATCTTGGCGCTGCCGCCGGCCGAATCGCCCTCGACCAGGAAGACCTCGTTGTGGGCCAGGTCGCGGCTTTCGCAGTCGGTCAGCTTGCCCGGCAGCACGGCCACGCCCGAGCCCTTGCGTTTCTCGACCTTCTGGCCCGCCTTCTGGCGCGACTGCGCGGCCTTGATGGCCAGTTCGGCCAGCTTCTTGCCGTAGTCCACGTGCTGGTTGAGCCAGAGTTCGAGCGCCGGGCGCACGAAGCTGGACACCAGGCGCACGGCGTCGCGCGAGTTCAGGCGCTCCTTGATCTGGCCCTGGAACTGCGGGTCCAGCACCTTGGCGCTCAGCACGTAGCTGGCGCGGGCGAACACGTCCTCGGGCAGCAGCTTCACGCCCTTGGGCAGCAGCGCATGCAGTTCGATGAAACCCTTGACCGCGGTGAACAGGCCGTCGCGCAGGCCGCTGTCGTGGGTGCCACCGGCGCTGGTGGGGATCAGGTTGACGTAGCTCTCGCGCACCGGTTGGCCGTCTTCGGTGAAGGCCACACACCAGCTGGCGCCCTCGCCTTCGGCGAAACTCTCGTGGCCCCCGTCGGCAAAACCCTCGCCATCGAACAGCGGGATCACCGGTTCGCCATTGAGCGTCTGCTGCAGGTAGTCGCGCAGGCCGCCCTTGTACTGCCAGCTCTGGGTCTCCTTGGTCTTCTCGTTGACCAGCGTCACCAGCACGCCCGGCATGAGCACGGCCTTGCTGCGCAGCAGGTGCGTCAGTTCGTTCAGCGGCAGCGTGGCCGATTCGAAGTACTTGGGGTCGGGCCAGGCACGCACGGTGGTGCCCTGTTTGCGCTCCCCGTCCTGCAGCGGGCGGGTGGCGATGGTCTCCACCACGTCGCCGGCGGCAAACACCAGGCGGGCCAGCTGCCCTTCGCGGTGGCTGCTGACCTCCAGCCGGGTGGACAGCGCGTTGGTGACGGACACGCCCACGCCGTGCAGGCCACCCGAGAAGCTGTAGGCACCGCCCTTGCCCTTGTCGAACTTGCCACCCGCGTGCAGGCGAGTGAACACCAGCTCGATCACCGGGGCCTTTTCCTCGGGGTGCAGGCCGTGCGGGATGCCGCGGCCATCGTCCTCCACGCTGACCGAGCTGTCGGCGTGCAGGGTGACCTTGATCTTCTTGCCATGGCCGGCCAGCGCCTCGTCGGCGGCGTTGTCCAGCACTTCTTGAATGATGTGCAGCGGGTTGTCGGTGCGGGTGTACATGCCCGGCCGCTGCTTGACGGGCTCCAGCCCCTTGAGGACGCGGATGGAGCCTTCGGAATACTCGGGAACGGGTTTGACTGCCATGGGCCGGAATTGTAGGCGGGGGCCGGCGCCCCCGGGACCGCCCCCACCGGCAGCGGTCAGGCCGCCAGCGGGCCGGCTGGAAGCAGCTTCAGGCGCATTCGGCCTCGCGAACCTCATGCACGGCCTCGACCAGGCCCAGGTCGTCGCTGGACATGAGTTGCTCGATGTCGACCAGGATCAGCATGCGGGCGGCCTCGCCCGGTGCCTCGGTGGCGATGCCGGTGACATAAGCGGCGTCGACGCCGGACGACGGCATCCGGGGTGGCGGCTTGATCTGGCCGGCGGCGAGCGCCACGACGTCCGACACCGAATCGACCACGATGCCGATGACGCGCCGGCCGATGTTGAGCACGATGGTGGCCGTCACCTCGTTGCAGGTGGCGGATTGGCCGAACCGGGTACGCAGGTCGACGATGGGCACGATGACGCCACGCAGATTGACCACCCCTTTCATGAAGGCCGGTGCATTGGCGATGCGCGTGGGTTCCTGGTAGCCGCGGATTTCCTGAACCGTCAGGATGGGAATGCCGTACTCCTCGGGTCCGAGGCGAAAGCTGAGGTACTCGCCCGCGTGGGCGTGTGGAAGAGGAAGGGTGTGGGACATGTTTGTCACAAGCTCAGTGCCACGGGCTGCGGCGGCGCAGCCCGCGCGGGTTGAAAAAAGGGCCCCCATCGCTGGACGCCAACCACGGCCGGGTCATGGGAACAGCCGTGGAACTCGAAAACATGGGGGGCGCAGTGCCCCGCCCGCAGACTCAGAACGATTCCCAATCACCGCCTGCAGCGGTCAGCGCCATCTGGGGTGCGCCGGGAACCTTGGGTTCGGGACGGCGCAGCGCCACCGACCGGTGGGTCGCCGGTCTGGACACGGCGGCGCGTGTCACCGGTGCCGGTGCCACGCGGTGGACGGGGGCGTCGGACAGCTGAAACACCGACACCGCGTCGAGCAATTGGGCCGCCTGCTGGCGCAGGCCATCGGCCGCGGCGGCGCTTTCCTCCACCAGGGCCGCGTTCTGCTGCGTCGCCTGGTCCATCTGCGACACGGCCTCGCCGATCTGAGACACCCCGGCGCTTTGTTCGGCGCTGGCCGCGGTGATCTCCCCCATGATGTCGGTCACGCGGCGGATGGCATCGACCACTTCCTGGATGGTGTGGCCGGCCTGGTCCACCAGCACCGTGCCCTGGTCCACGCGCTGGGTGCTGGCGGTGATCAGCTCCTTGATTTCCTTGGCCGCGTTGGCGCTGCGCTGCGCGAGGTTTCGCACCTCGGAGGCCACGACGGCAAAACCACGGCCCTGCTCGCCGGCGCGCGCGGCCTCGACGGCGGCGTTCAATGCCAGGATGTTGGTCTGGAAGGCGATGCCGTCGATGACGCCGATGATGTCGGCAATGCGGCGCGAGGCCTCGTTGATGCTGCGCATGGTGGCCACCACCTCCTGCACCTCGTCACCGCCCTTGACGGCCACGGCGCTGGCGCTCACGGCCAGCTGGTTGGCTTGGGATGCGTTGTCGGCGTTCTGCTTGACGGTGGTGCCGAGCTGCTCCATCGAAGCGGCGGTTTCCTCCAGCGCGCTGGCCTGCTCTTCGGTGCGGCCCGACAGGTCCTGGTTGCCGGTGGCGATCTGGGCCGAGGCGGAGGCCACGCCTTCGGCGTTCTGCCGCACACCCGACACAATGCCCACGAGGCTGGAACGCATGCGCTCCAGCGCGGCCATCAGGCTGCGGGTGTCGCCCTGCTCCACCGGGATGGGGGAGCCCAGCCGGCCTTCCGCGATGGCCTGGGCCATTTCGGCGGCCACGCCGGGTTCGCCGCCGAGTTGTCGGGTCACGCTGCGCGCCACCCACACACCAATGGCCAAGGACAGCGTGATGGCCAGCGCGATCAGCGTCAGTGTCACGACGGTGATCCTGGCGACGATCGCGTCGCTCTCGTCATAGGCCTTCTTGCCCAGCTCGATGTTGTAGTCCACGATGTCCGACAGCAAGTCGTCGTATTTCTGGAAGGCCGGTATCGCTTCCTCGCGCATCAAGCGCATGGCTTCGTCGTTGCGATCGGCGTAGCTGGCGGCCATGACTTTTTTCGCCGCTGCCAGGTAGGTCGGCCAGGCCGCGTCAGACTGCTTGAGCAAGTCCACCTCGCGGGGCGTGAGATCGGTCTTTTTGTACTTGTTGATCAGCGTGTCCATCCGCTGGATGTTCTTGTCCATCTCGGCCCCGATGGCATCCATCTTGGGCTGCGAAGTCTCGATGACGTAGGCGTACAGCGAGCGGTTGTGGTAGATCGCCTCCATGTTGGCGTTGGCGACGTCGCCCACCGGCACCAGGTTGCTGTCGTACATCTCATTGAGCATGTCGTTCACCTGCGACGTGCGCCACATGCCCATGAGGCCGATGGCGAGCGTGAAGGCCGCGCTGAGCGCGACGATGGCGAGCAGCCGGGTGATGACCTGGGTGTTTTCGAGTTTCATTGTTTTCTCCCTGAAGGGTTTTTTGGTATGGAAGCGTGAAGCCGCGCGAACACAACACCCGAAGGGGCGGCCAGGCCCTACGGGCGGACAAGAGACGTGGGGCGTCAGTCCCGCAGCGGGGCGCGGAACAGGCGAGGCGAAGCGGACCTGGGCATCACGACCAGATCGGCATCAAGAAGCGGAATGGGCGCGGGCTGGCGGCTGGCCAGCGGCATGAGCGGCGCAGAGGCGGTTCCCGCGCCAGGAACCTGCGTCCGGGTGTGCATGGCACACGGGCAGTGAGACTGCATGTGTTTTCTCCCTTTCGCCGCATGTTGCGGTCTAACTTTTTTTTGCAATTTTAGCGACGCCTTGCGTCGTCGCAAGTAATTTGACAATTGGATACACGTGTGGGGAACGGCACGGCACCTGCCGCGCCGCGCCGCACAAAGACCCCAGGCGGACGGCCCACGGTGGTGGTTTGCTAAAGTTCTCCGATGCAATCCCCCGCCCGCCTGTCCCTCACCCAAGTCCTCGTTTGTGGCGCTGCCATCGTCACGCTGTCCATGGGCATCCGCCACGGCTTCGGCCTGTGGCTGCAGCCCATCACCCAGGCCCACGGCTGGACACGCGAAAGTTTTGCCCTGGCGCTGGCGGTGCAGAACCTGTCTTGGGGTGTGTTCGGCGTGATGGCGGGCATGCTGGCCGACCGCTTCGGGGGCGCTCGCGTGCTGATGGGCGGCGCCGTGTTATACGCCGGCGGCCTGGCGGGCATGGCGTTGAGCACGAATGCGCTGAGCTTTGCGCTCACCGCCGGGGTCCTGACCGGCATGGCACAGGCGACCACGACCTATGCCGTCATCTACGGCATCATCGGTCGCCAGATCCCGGCCGAAAAACGGTCCTGGGCCATGGGCATGGCCGCCGCGGCCGGCTCCTTCGGCCAGTTCCTGATGGTGCCGGTCGAGGGCTTCCTGATCGCCGAGCTGGGCTGGCAGGAAGCGCTGCTGGTGCTGGGCGCCGCCGCCCTGCTGATCGCGCCACTGGCCCTGGGCCTGCGCGAGCCGGGCTTCGCCTCCGGCGCGCCCGCCAGGCGCGAGCAGACCATCGCCCACGCGCTGCGCGAGGCCTTTGGCTACCGCAGCTTCCAGCTGCTGATGGCGGGCTACTTCGTCTGCGGCTTCCAGGTCGTCTTCATCGGTGTGCACATGCCCAGCTACCTCAAGGACCACGGCCTGTCGCCCCAGGTGGCCAGCTATGCCCTGGCCCTCATCGGCCTGTTCAACATCTTCGGCACCTACGCAGTGGGGGTGCTGGGCCAGCGGCTGTCGCGGCCACGCATCCTGGCCTTCATCTACTTTGCCCGCGCCGCCGTCATCACGGTGTTCCTGCTGGTGCCGCTGAGCCCCGCGAGCGTCTACGTGTTCTCGGCCATGATGGGCCTGCTGTGGCTGTCCACCGTGCCGCCCACCAACGCGGTGGTGGCCCAGATCTTCGGCGTGGCCCACCTGTCCATGCTCAGCGGCTTCGTCTTCCTGAGCCACCAGGTGGGCAGCTTCATGGGCGTGTGGCTGGGCGGCGTGTTGTACGACAGCACGGGCAGCTACGACATCGTCTGGATGATCTCGATCGCGCTGGGCGTCTTCGCCGGCCTGATCAACCTCCCGGTGCGCGAGTCGCCCATCGCACGCCAACTGGGCGGCGCGGGGGCCGCCGCATGACGCTGCAAACGGTCTGGCCACGGCGCCTGCTGGCAGCCCTGGGCATGGTCGCCCTGCTGCTGGCGGTGTTCATGCTCTACACCCGGCCCGGCTTCCTGGTGCAGATGGCCGACCAGCTGTGGGCCTGCTTCTGATGCACGGCACCGAAGCACCCTCCCCCTGGGTCACGCGCTGGGCCCACCTGCTGCCGGCCCGGGCACGCGTGCTGGACCTCGCCTGTGGTGCCGGCCGCCACACCCGCTGGCTGGCGCAGCTGGGCCACCAGCTCACGGCGGTGGACCGCGATGCCAGCGCACTGACCGGGCTGGACACGCTGGCGCGGGTGCTGTGTGCGGACATCGAGGACGGACCTTGGCCGCTCCGCGACGAACGGTTCGACGCCGTGGTGGTGACGCACTACCTCTGGCGTCCCCTGTGGCCGCACATCCTGGCCAGTCTGGCTCCCGGCGGCGTGCTGCTTTACGAAACATTTGCACACGGCAACGCGGCTGTGGGCAAGCCTTCGCGGCCCGATTTCCTGCTCCAGCCGGGCGAGCTGTTGCGCCTGTGCGCCGGCCTGCGCGTGGTCGCCTTCGAGGACGGCTTCTGCGAGGCACCGGCGCGTTACCTGCAACGCATCGTGGCGGTGCGTGAAGCCCCGGTGCCCGAGGGCCAGGCCCCACGCTACCCACTGCCGGCCACACCGGCCTGAGCCTGGCCGGGCTCTGGGTAGAATGTGCCGATTGCGCCGACACGGCGCGTTTTCTCGACACGGATTCGTTTATGGCCCCCATCACCGGCAGCATCGTGGCCCTGGTCACGCCCATGTTTGAAGACGGCAGCGTGGACTACCCCACGTTGCGCCAACTGATCGACTGGCACGTGGCCGAAGGCACCGACTGCATCGGCGTGGTCGGCACCACCGGCGAGTCGCCCACGGTCAATGTGGAGGAACACTGCGAGATCATCCGCGTGTCGGTCGAACAGGCCAAAGGCCGCGTGCCCATCATGGCGGGCTGCGGTGCCAACTCCACCGCCGAAGCCATCGAACTCACCCGCTTCGCCAAGAAAGTGGGCGCCGATTGCCAGCTGCAGGTCGTGCCGTACTACAACAAGCCGACCCAGGAAGGCCAGTACCAGCACTTCAAGGCCATCGCGGAAGCCGTGGGCGACCTGCCCATGGTGCTCTACAACGTGCCGGGCCGCAGCGTGGCCGACATGGCGCACGACACCGTGCTGCGCCTGGCCCAGGTGCCCGGCATCGTCGGCATCAAGGAAGCCACCGGCAACATCGAACGCGCCCAGTGGCTGATCAAGGACACCCCGGCCGACTTCGCCGTTTATTCGGGCGACGACGCCACCGCCGTGGCGCTCATGCTGTGCGGCGGCCAGGGCAACGTCAGCGTCACCGCCAACATCGCCCCGCGCCTGATGCACGAGCTGTGTGTGGCCGCCATCGCCGGCGACCGCGCCCGCGCCATGCAGATCCAGTTGCAGCTGCTGCCGGTGCACAAGCACCTGTTCGTGGAAGCCAATCCCATTCCCCTGAAATGGGCCATGCAACGCATGGGCCTGTGCGGCGGCACCATGCGCCTGCCCATGACGCCCCTGTCGACCGCCGCCCAGCCCGTGGTGGAACAGGCCCTGCGCGACAGCGGCCTGCTGCCCACCTGAGCGGCGCGCCGCCCCCACGCCCCCCGTTTCCTCTTTCCTGGTACACCATGCCCGCACGAAGCCTCGCCTCTTTCCGCTCCCCTGGTCATGCCCTGCGCACCGGGGTCGCCGCCACGGCCGCACTGCTGCTGGTCAGTGGCTGTTCGGTGCTCGTCCCCGACCGACTGGACTACAAGAGCGCCCAGCGGGCCAACACGCTGGAAGTGCCGCCCGACCTGACCCAGATGAACCGCGAGTCGCGTTACGTGGTGCCGGGTGCCAGCGTCACCGCCAGCGGGTTCCAGACCACCCAGGCCACGGTGGCCGCGGCGGCCCCCACGGCCACCAGCCAGATCGGCGACGTGCGCATCGAGCGCGCGGGCTCGCAACGTTGGCTGGTGATCCAGCGCCCGGCGGACCAGCTGTGGCAGCCGGTGCGCGACTTCTGGCAGGAAAACGGTTTCCTGCTGACGCAGGACCAGCAGGCGCTGGGCATCATGGAAACCGACTGGGCCGAGAACCGCGCAAAGCTGCCACAGGATTTCATCCGCAACACCATCGGCAAGGTCTTCGACAGCCTGTACTCCACCGGCGAGCGCGACCGTTTTCGCACCCGCATGGAACGCAACAGCAATGGCGCGACCGAGATCTACATCAGCCACCGTGGCCTGATCGAGGTCTACGCCAACGAGCGCAAGGACCAGACCGTGTGGCAGCCGCGCCCGGCCGACGCCGAGCTGGAGGCCGAATTCCTGCGCCGCCTGATGGTCAAGCTGGGCGTGTCGCAAGAACAGTCCAAGGCCTTGATGGCCAGCAACACCGCGCCGGCCGCCGCGCGCGCCACCACCGTCAGCGGCTCGGCCGCGGTGGAACTCAACGAAGGCTTCGACCGCGCCTGGCGCCGCGTCGGGCTGTCGCTGGACCGCACCGGTTTCACCGTGGAAGACCGTGATCGCACCCAGGGCCTGTACTTCGTGCGCTATGTCGCGCCCGATCCCACCACATCCAAGGAGCCTGGCTTCTTCGGCCGCCTGTTCGGTGCCGGCAAGCCCGCCGACGCCGCCCCCGTGCGTTACCGCATAGCGGTGCGCAGCGCGGGCGAGAAGACGACGGTGGCGGTGCTGGACGCCCAGGGCCAGCCGGACCAGTCGGCCAACGCACAGCGCATCACCCAGGTGCTGGTGGACGACCTGAAATGACGGCCGGCCGGCCGCGTGCGGCCTGAGAGCCTCTGCACCGGCCACACATGACAACGGCTCCCGAGGGAGCCGTTTTTTGTGGGCGCTTGTGCGGGCACGGGGCCTTCACCGGGCCGCCTTCTCCACCTGTTCCTCGCGTGCCTGTTGTTTGTCCAGCGACTGTGTCAACCGCTCCTGCGCGCGCTCCCGGGTGGCCTGGCCCTGCTTGAGTTCCTGGCCCTTGACCACACCCGACACCGCGGCGGTGCCGGCGGTTTCCAGGCCACAGGCCGACAGGCTCAGCACCGTGCACGACGTGGCCAGGGCAATGAACGTGGTGTGCATGTGCAGGCTCCAGCGCTCAGCGCTTGGGCTCCATGGATTCGTTCCAGGGCGAGGATCGGCTCGGTCTGGCTGCCACGCCCACCATGGGATGGCGGTTCCAATCGACGACGGAATCCATGTGCAGGCGCTTCACGACCCACAGGAAGTAGATCGATGCGGGCACCCCCAGCAAGTCAAAGGGCAGCGTGGCGGTGTCGGGACTGCCCGACAGCGCCACCATCAAGTGCATGGCCGCGCAGGAAGGAAACACCGCCGCCAGCGACAGCCCCGACAGCGACCACGAGCGGCTGGCGACATAGCGGCGAATCTGCGTGTCGCTCAGGTACCACCCCACCATCGCGTAGGTGACGGTCACCCACAGGTTGGCCAGTACCACCGGCGAGCTGAAATCGATGCCGGCGCCCGCCATCGGCACGGTGTACTTGATGCCCAGCGCCGTGCAGATGGTCTGGTCCGGCACGGGCACGGCGGGCGTGGCCATTGACCAGCCGGCCAGCGAGCCCACCACGACCAGCAGCGCGACCGTCAGCGCCACCATGGTGTGCGAGGTGGCCGCGATGGTCCGGTCGCCACGTCCGCCCATCATCGCTTCGACCCGCAGCGAGCAAAACACCAGACCGGCTGGCAGGCCGATCAGCGCCGCGACCAGCATCGGTGTCGACACCGTGCCGCCGTCCAGCACACACCAGCCATGCACGAGGTGGTGGGGGCCGCAGCTGGCCGCCATCAGCGAGAAGCCGAGGCCAAAACGGGACAGGCCCCGGTATCGGTATTGGGTGATGGCTTCCCAGGCGCTCAGCAGCCCCAGGCCCAGGTAGGCCATGCCGATCAGCAGGTGGCTGATGCCGATGATGAGCTGCATCATGACCCCGCGTTGGCTTTCACCCACATCGGCACGCCGATGTGGTCAAGGAATTCATCGATGAAGGCCCGGTGCGCGCGCCGAGCATGGGCGTCCGGACAAACCGCCGATCGCATGCGCCAGTTTGCCGACGGTTGCCACAGCGGGTGCGCCAACATGGGCTGTATCAACACGGGCGCGACGGCTGGCGAGAACAGAAAGCCCTGGGCCACGCGGCATCCCATGCCGCGCAGCGCCACTGCCTGCTCGACCCGCTCCACCCCTTCGGCGATCACATGTTTGCCCATCGCGAAAGCCAGGCTGAGGATGGACGACACGATCGCCGTGTCCCCGGGCTCGATGGTCAGGCCGTCGATAAAGGAGCGATCGATTTTCAGGACCTCGACCGGCAGGTCGCGCAGGCGGGCCAGCGAGGAATGGCCCGTGCCGAAGTCGTCGATCGCCACGTAGACCCCCATGCGGCGGATGCGCTCCAGCATGTCGACGATGTCCGTTTCCGGATTCATGAGCGCGCTCTCGGTCAGTTCCATGCACAACGACGACGGACGAACACCCGTCTGCTCGATGATCCGCTGGAGTTCGGTGATGAAGCCGGGGTCATCGAGTTGGCGCGGCGAGATGTTCACCGTCATGCTCAGCGGGCGACCGGGCACCGCGGCCACCCATTCGGCGAGTTGCCGGCATGCGGACAGCAGCACCTGCCGGCCCAGTTCGTGGATGAGCCCGCTGTTCTCGGCCACCGCGATGAACTCCGCAGGCGACACCGCTCCGAGCTCGGGGTGGCGCCAGCGCGCCAGCGCCTCGACACCCACCAAGTGGCCGGTCGCGAGGTTCACCTGCGGCTGGTAGTGCACGTGCAGTTGCTCCTCGCGCAACGCGACCCGCAGGTCCGACTCGATCCGCAGGCGGCGGGCCGCCCGTGCGTGCAACTCCTCGTTGAAGCGCTCCATGCGGTTGCGGCCACGGTTCTTGGCGGCATACAGCGCGGTGTCGGCGTTGCGCAGCAACTGCTCGGCCGACTGCGCACCCGGCGCGCAGATGGCCACGCCGATGCTGACCGAGGTGACCACCTCCCGCCCCGCGATCTGGATCGGCTCGGCCATCGCCGTCAGCACCTTGTTGCCCAGGGTGCCCTCGGAGCCCAGGCTGGCGTGTGGGTGCAGGATGACCAGCTCGTCGCCCCCAAAGCGGCTGACCAGATCACCGTCGGCGGCGCAGTTGCGGATGCGCCGGGCCATTTCGCGCAGCAACTCGTCACCACTGTGGTGGCCCAGCGAGTCGTTCACCAGCTTGAAGTTGTCGAGGTCGATGAACAGCACGGCCACCTCTTCCCGCCCACCCGTGTCCCGCGCGAGCTCGCGTTCCAGACTGCTGATCAGCAGCCCTCTCGTGGGCAAGCCTGTCAACACATCGTGCGTGGCGGTGTGCACCAACTGGGCGATCGCACTCAGCGCCTCCTCGTGCGACGTCCCATGCACGGCCGAGTCGCGCAACAAGTTCTCCGTCATCGACAGCAACCAGTCGGTTTGCCGGCCCGCCACGCGCCGTTCTGACGCATTGGAGCTGACCCCCGAAGCCGAGAAAGACGGTTTTTCCTGCATCGTCAAAGCCTGTTCAAAAGCGCTGCTCCTGGCGGCACCGTCCCTCACCGGCAGCGTCGATAAACTCCGATCAACCATGGTCAAAAATGCCATCCTTGATACGGATTGACTCGGTTGTACATGTTGTTTGACGGTTGCGCAACTGGTGTTTGAGAGCGGGGCGGCACGAAACACCCGCCGCGTCCTTGTTGCCCCAACGCGGCGGCGCCTGGCGCCGCCGATGAGCACATTGCGGCCCTGCCCACAGGGGTATATAACCGGCCCCTCCCCCACCCCATTGTCCAGGAGCACACCATGGCAAGCTACAAGGTTGGCTATTTCGTCGGCAGCCTGTCCTCGACCTCCATCAACCGCCTGCTCGCCAAGGCGCTCGTGCGGCTCGCGCCGCCGCAGCTGGTGATGAGCGAGATCGCGATCAAGGACCTGCCGCTCTACAGCTCGGACTTCGACGCCGACTATCCGCCGGTGGCGCGCGCCTTCAAGCAGGCCATCGCCGACGTCGACGCGGTCCTCTTCGTGACGCCCGAATACAACCGATCCATCCCTGGCGGTCTGAAGAACGCCATCGACTGGGCCAGCCGGCCCTGGGGCCAGAACGCCTTCACGCGCAAGCCGTCGGGTGTCATCGGCACGTCGCCCGGCGCCATCGGCACCGCCGTGGCCCAGCAAAGCCTGCGTGGCGTGCTGTGTTTCTGCAATTCACCCTTGATGAACCAAGTCGAGGCCTACATCCAGTTCAAGCCAGGGCTGATCACCGCCGAAGGTGAGGTGACCGACGAGGGCACCAGGCAATTCCTGCAGAACTACATGACAGAACTGCACGCCTTCATCGTGCGCGTGCTGACCGTGCTGCCGCGCAATACCTGAGGCCACTCCACCGTCACGTCAACCACCTCGAAATGAGGGACACTGGCGCCGTGATCCATTTCGACAACGCCCCCGCGCCCTCTTCCATCCCTCGCCCAGTCCGAGGACAGCAGCAAGTTGCACATCCCGCCAACGCCTGTGGGCGTTGTGGCGCCACGAGCTACAAGCCCATCATCGAACGTGACCCGGACGGGGCGATGAGCCCCTCCGGGCGTTATGCCTGCACCGGCTGCAAGCTGCAGTTCACCACGGTGGGCGAATGGAAAAACGCCGGGCCTTCAGCACCTGCTGTCCGACCTGTGTCCAGCGGCGGCTGAACCACCATCTGACCAGCGGACCTGGCTGCCCAATATCCAGGCACCGCCCGGCAAGTCAACAACGGCACGGCCTCGCGCGGTTGTCCCCGCAGATATCCACAAGTTTGGGCACGGTTACCGGGTATAACTAACTCGGCACTTTGGCGCATGCGTCTTGGCATTGCCCGCTCGTGACGCGAGCTGCCCTGGCGATGTTGGATCGGCACCTCGGACTCGACCCCTTTTGTGCTGGCTTCAACTGAAAGCTTTCAGAAGCCCAGAAACAAAAAAGCCCCTGCATGAGGGGCTTTCTGTGCGGCATCCGGATGTTTTGAGACATCGTCGGATCGTTTTGTGGCGGAGCGAGAGGGATTCGAACCCTCGATGAGACTCTACATCCCATACTCCCTTAGCAGGGGAGCACCTTCGGCCACTCGGTCATCGCTCCGAAGCCTCATATTATGCCCCAAGAATGGGGCCATTCGAGGCGCCGACGCCACTCAGGCGATGGAATCTGCTTCCTGGTCGAGATCGAATACGCGGTGCAGGGCACGCACGGCCAGTTCCATGTACTTCTCGTCGAGCACGACCGAGGTCTTGATCTCGGAGGTGGAGATCATCTGGATGTTGATGCCCTCTTCCGCCAGGCAGCGGAACATCTTGCTGGCCACGCCAACGTGGCTGCGCATGCCGATGCCGACGATGCTGACCTTGCAGATGCGCTGGTCGCCCACCACGTCGGCGGCGCCCAGCTTGGGCACCACGCTGCCCTTGAGCAGTTCGACGGTCTTGGCGTAGTCGTTGCGGTGCACGGTGAAGCTGAAGTCGGTCTTGCCGTCCTTGCTCACGTTCTGGATGATGACGTCGACCTCGATGTTGGCGTCGGCCACGGCGCCCAGGATCTGGTAGGCGATACCGGGGGTGTCGGGCACGCCCAGGACGGAAATCTTGGCTTCATCGCGGTTGAAGGCGATGCCAGACACAACGGCTTGTTCCATTTGCTCGTTTTCCTCAAAAGTGATCAGGGTGCCGGAGGAGGCTTCCTCGGCCAAATCGATGTCCCACGGGGTGAAGCTGGACAACACGCGCAGCGGCACCTTGTACTTGCCGGCGAATTCGACCGAGCGGATCTGCAGCACCTTGGAGCCCATGCTGGCCATCTCCAGCATCTCCTCGAAGCTCACGCGGTGCAGGCGGCGCGCCTCGGGCACGACACGCGGATCGGTGGTGTAGACGCCGTCCACATCGGTGTAGATCAGGCACTCGTCGGCCTTGATCGCGGCGGCCACGGCCACGGCCGAGGTGTCGCTGCCGCCACGCCCCAGGGTGGTGACGTTGCCGATGCCATCGATGCCCTGGAAGCCGGTGATGATGACCACCTTGCCAGCGTTGAGGTCGGCGCGCACGCGCTGGTCGTCGATGGACTCGATGCGGGCCTTGGTGTAGGCGCTGTTGGTCTTGATGGGCACCTGCCAGCCGGCGTAGCTCACGGCTTGCATGCCTTCGGCCTGCAGCGCGATGGCCAGCAAGGCGGACGAAGCCTGCTCGCCGGTGGCGGCCAGGGCGTCGAGTTCGCGGCTGTAGGCGGCATTGTGGGCGCTGGGCGCAAGTTCCTTGGCCAGGCCCAGCAGGCGGTTGGTCTCGCCGCTCATGGCGCTGGGCACCACCACCATCTGGTGGCCGGCGCGGTGCCATTTGGCGACGCGTTTGGCGACGTTGCGGATGCGCTCGGTGGAGCCCATGGAGGTGCCACCGTACTTGTGAACTATCAGTGCCATTGGGTGATGGGAACGGGTTGGGTGTTTGGCGGTTCGGGCCTTCGCCACGGCCCAAGAACGGTGTCTGCGGGCCGACGGCAGCGGTGTGAAACCATGCAGTGCGCGGGACCGCGCAAAACCTTGCAATTATAGCCAGCCACCCCCCGGGATAACCCGCGCACCGGCAAGCGGCGTTCAGCGCTCGAACACCAGCACGTCGCCGTCGCGCAGCACGTGGCCATCGGCCACCTTGAGGCGGATGTGGTGGCCCCGGGTGGCGCAGGCCGCCAGCTGCCGCAACAAGGCGGCCATCTGGGCCTCGCTGGGGCCTGCCTGCCAGCCCTGGCGCAACCAATGGCGCAACAGATTGGCCTGACGCTCCGCCGACAGCACACGCAGGCGCGCGATCAGGGGTGGCTGGCCCACCGCCAACAGGTCTTGCGCGGCGACTTCGTCCAGCAGGCGCTGGGCCTGCGCCGCGTGCCGCGCGCTGCGCGCCAGCGTCTGCTGGTAGGCCGGGAATTGCGCGCGCCAGGCGGGCAGCAGGTGCTGGCGGATGCGGTTGCGGATGAAGCGCGTGTCGGTATTGGTCGGGTCGTCGACAAAGGGCTCGCCGCTGTCTTGCAGCCAGGTGCGGATCGCCGCGCCGTCCACGGCCAGGATGGGGCGGGCAAAGGCCATGCCATGGCGCTCAAAACGTGCCGGCATGGACGCCAGGCCGGGCAGGCCGGCACCCCGACTCAAGGCCAGCAGCAGCGTCTCCACCTGGTCGTCGGCATGCTGGGCCAGCCACACCTCGGCGCAGCCGTGCGCCAGGGCCAGGTCGGCCAGACACAGGTAGCGTGCCCGGCGCGCCGCGTCTTCCGGACTCTCGCCGGGCGCATGGGCGGCCAGCACCCGCTGGCTGGCGAAGGCAATGCCCCGTGTCTCGCAGAACTGCCGGGCATGTGACTCGAAGCCGTCGGCCGCCACCTGCAGGCCGTGGTGCACGTGCAGCGCGATCAACTGACCCGGGCAGGCCGCATGCGCGGCCAGCAACAGGGCGGTGGAATCGGCACCAGCGCTGAAAGCCACCGCGCGGCGGACACCGGCGGGCACGCCCGCCAACCAGGCCGCCACCGGGGCCGCACAGGGATTGGCCGGCAAGGCGGCGTTCACCGCTTGCCGTCGGCCTTGCTGTCTGCCTTGGTGTCGGTGAAACGGCCGTAGCTGTTCAGGCGCGCATGGCGGCGCTCGATCAGCTCCTTGACCTTGAGGTCGGCCACCTGCCGGTAGGCATCGCCCAGGGCGCGCTTGAGGAAGGACACCATCTGCTTGGGATCGCGGTGGGCGCCGCCCACCGGTTCGTTGACGATCTTGTCGACCAGGCCCAGCGCCTTGAGGCGGTGGGCGGTGATGCCCAGCGCGTCGGCCGCATCCGAGGCCCGCTCGCTGGTCTTCCACAAGATGGAGGCGCAGCCTTCGGGGCTGATGACCGAGTAGACCGAGAACTGCAGCATCAGCACCTGGTCGGCCACCGAGATGGCGAGTGCACCGCCCGAACCCCCTTCACCGATGATGGTGCTGATGATGGGCACCTCCAGCTGCGCCATCTCGAAGATGTTGCGGCCGATGGCTTCGGACTGGCCACGCTCCTCGGCGTCGATGCCGGGGTAGGCACCGGGGGTGTCGACGAAGGTGAAAACCGGCAACTTGAACTTCTCGGCCAGTTTCATCAGGCGCAGTGCCTTGCGGTAGCCCTCGGGCTTGGTCATGCCGAAGTTGCGCAGGCCCCGCTCCTTGGTGTCGCGGCCCTTTTGCTGGCCCAGCACCATGCAGGGCTGGCCGTTGAAGCGCGCGAGACCGCCGACGATGCTCAGGTCGTCCGAGAAATGCCGGTCGCCGTGCAGCTCCACGAAATGGGTGAAGACGTCGCGCACATAGTCCAGCGTGTAGGGCCGGTCGGGGTGACGGGCGATCTTGGTGATCTGCCAGGGCGTCAGGTCGCTGTAGATGTCCTTGGTGAGCTGCTGGCTCTTCTTGCTCAGCTGTTCGATCTCTTCGGAGATGTCGACCGCGGATTCGGTCTGGACGTAACGCAGTTCTTCGATCTTGGATTCGAGTTCGGCGATGGGCTGCTCGAAATCCAGAAAATTCTTCTTTGCCAAGGTTTCACTCCTTTGGGCTGTGACTGACGGCTGGCTCGGCGTGGCTCAATAGGCGACGGGGAGGGGGTCCAGCGAACGCCAAATATACCAAGTTGCCACGCTGCAGTACGGCGCCCAGGCGGCGGCCACCTCGCGGGCGTCGCTGCGGCTGACTGGTTCACCCGAAAAATACGCCTGGCTGATGCCGTTGATCAGGCCCACGTCGTCCAGCGGCAGCACGTTGGGCCGCATCAAATGGAAGATCAGGAACATCTCGGCCGTCCAGCGGCCGATGCCGCGGATGGCGATCAGCTCGGCGATGATGGCCTCGTCGTCCATGCCGGTCCACTGGTCCACGTGCACCGCGCCGTTGTCGAAATGCAGGGCCAGATCGACCAGGTACTCCACCTTGCGCGCGCTCAGGCCGGCGCCGCGCATGTCGTCGACCTTGAGCTTGAGCACGTTGGACGGCGCCATCCTGGCGGGCAGCTTCTCGAAGCGCTCCCACACCGATTGCGCCGCCTTCACCGAAATCTGCTGCCCCACGATGCTGCGCGCCAGCGTGGTGAAGGCGTCGCCGCGCGATTGCAGCGTGGCGCCGGGGAACTGCGGGATGAGCTTTTTCATCACGCGGTCGCGTTTCATCAGGTGCTTGCAGGCGTCGGCCCAATAGGCCGGTGCGGGCGTCTGGGTGGTGGCCATCACGCGCGCTCCCAGGTGGTGCCGGCGGCGCTGTCCTTGAGCACGATGCCCTGCTCCAGCAGGGCCTTGCGAATGCGATCGGCCTCGGCGAAATCCTTGCCGGCCTTGGCGGCCGCGCGCTGGGCGATTTGGGTCTGGATGGCCGCTTCGTCCAGCGAAGCACCGGCCTGCAGGAAGGCCTTGGGATCGCCTTGCAACAGGCCCAGGATGCCGCCCAGGGCCTTGAGCAGGCCCGACAGCTCGGCCGAACGTGTCTTGTTCACCTCGCCCGCCAGCTCGAACAGCACCGCCACTGCCTCGGGCGTGCCGAAGTCCTCGTCCATCGCCGCCTTGAAGCGCGCGGCTTGCGGCTTGGACCAGTCGACGGCCACGGCGGCCGGTGGCACGGCATCGAGCGCGGTGTAGAGGCGCTTGAGCGCGTTGCGCGCGTCGTCCAGGTGCACGTCGCTGTAGTTCAACGGGCTGCGGTAGTGGGCCCGCACCACGAAGAAGCGGATCGTTTCGGCGTCGTACTTCTGCAGCACGTCGCGGATGGTGAAGAAGTTGCCCAGGCTCTTGGACATCTTCTCGTTGTCGATGTTGATGAAGCCGTTGTGCATCCACACGTTGACAAAACGCTGGCCGGTGGCGCCTTCGCTCTGGGCGATTTCGGTCTCGTGGTGGGGGAACTGCAGGTCGGCGCCGCCGCCATGGATGTCGAAGGTCTCGCCCAGCAGCTCGCAGGCCATGGCCGAGCACTCGATGTGCCAGCCCGGGCGGCCCGGGCCGTAGTCGCTGGGCCACTTCGCGTCCTCGGGTTCGCTGGGCTTGGCGCTTTTCCAGAGCACCGGGTCCAGCGGGTCGAGCTTGCCGTCGTCCACGGCCACACGTTCTCCGGCACGCAGCTCGTCCAGCGACTTGCCCGACAGCTGGCCGTAAGCGGGGAATTTTCGCACCGCGTAGTTGACGTCGCCGTTGCCCGCGCGGTAGGCCAGGCCCTTGCGCTCCAGCGTGCCGATCATCGCCAGCATCTGCGGCACGAAGTCGGTGGCGCGTGGATCGTGCGTCGGCCGCTCGACGCCCAGGGCGTCGAAATCGCGGTACATCTCAGTCACCATGCGGTCGGTCAGGCCACGGATGGTCTCGCCGTTTTCCAGCGCGCGCCGGATGATCTTGTCGTCGATGTCGGTGATGTTGCGCACGAAGCTCACGCGCAGGCCGCTGGTCTTGAGCCAGCGTTGCACCACATCGAAGGCCACCGCCGAGCGCGCATGCCCCACATGGCAGAGGTCGTAGACCGTGATGCCACACACATACATGCGGACGTGGCCAGGCTCGATGGGCGAAAACGGCTCGACGCGGCGCGCGAGCGTGTTGAAGATGCGCAGACTCATGAAAAAGGCAATCGGGGGCGTGAGGGCAATCGTTCCGCGGAGGGGTCGCGAAGGGGAGGACACGGTGCTGACGCGAGGGCGCCGGCGTGGGTGGCGGGCGCGGCATCTCGGGGCAGACCCTCAGATACAATCCCGCCAGTATATCGACCCGCCCGCCCCCTGGGCGCCCTCGCCCGCCGCGGGTCGCGCGGCATGATTCCCGCCACGGTTAACGTCTCTGAGGCCTCCATGCTCCTGTCCGTGCTCCCCACGCGTTGTTCATCGCTCGTCCGCCTGCCGGCCGCCCTGCTGCTGGCCGCCCTGTGTGCCACCGGCGCGCTGGCGCAAGGCACCGACTACGACGACGTCAGCCGCATGACGCGGGCCGGCCAGTTCGACCAGGCGCTGGCCCGGGCCGACAAGTACCTCGCCGGCAACCCCAGGGACCCGCAGATGCGGTTCCTCAAGGGCGTGATCCAGCAGCAGCGCGGCCAGACCGACGAGGCGCTGGCCACGTTCACGCAGCTCACGCAGGACTACCCCGAGCTGCCCGAGCCCTACAACAACCTGGCCGTGATCCACGCCTCGCAGAACCAGTTCGACAAGGCGCGCATCGCCCTGGAGATGGCCGTGCGCACCCACCCCAACTACGCCACCGCCCATGAAAACCTGGGCGATGTCTACGCCCGGCTGGCGGCCCAGTCCTACGGCAAGGCGGTCCAGCTGGACGCTGCCAACGCCAGCGCACCGGTCAAGCTGAAAGCCGTCAACGCACTGCTGACGCCCCCGCCCAAGGCGAAAAAGACCAGCCGCTGACCGATGGCCGCGCAGCCGGCCTCGCCACGTGCGGGCGCTCCGCGCAGACCACCGCTTCATTCCATTCGAGAGGATCCTCGTCGCATGCACACCCGCCACCCGACCCGCCGCACCATCGCCTTGATCGCCGCCTCGCTGCTGGCCCTGGGCCTGTCCACCGCCCAGGCACAGACCGCCCCGGCCAAGGTCAAGCTCAACACCTCGCTGGGCGACATCGTGATCGAGCTGAACGCGGAAAAAGCACCCAAGACGGTGGAAAACTTCCTGCAATACGTGAAGGACGGCCACTTCGATGGCCTGGTGTTCCACCGCGTGATCGGCAACTTCATGATCCAGGGCGGCGGCTTCAACGCCGACATGCAGCAAAAGCCCACCCGCGCGCCCATCCCGCTGGAGGCCGGCAACGGTCTCAAGAACGAACGCGGCACCATCGCCATGGCGCGCACCAACAACCCGAACTCGGCCACCAGCCAGTTCTTCATCAACGTGGTGGACAACGCCATGCTCAACGCCACCGGCCCGGACAACGGCTACGCCGTCTTCGGCAAGGTCAGCGCCGGCATGGACGTGGTCGACAAGATCCGCGCCGTGCCCACCGGCAACCGCGGCATGCACCAGAACGTGCCCACCACCCCCGTCACCATCCTCAAAGCCAGCCTGGAGAAATGAACATGGCCAACCCCAAAGTCGAACTGCACATCACCGGTCACGGCGTCATCACGCTCGAACTCGACGCCGAAAAGGCGCCCAAGTCCGCCGCCAACTTCCTGGCCTACGTGGCCAACGGCCACTACAACAACACCGTGTTCCACCGCGTGATCGATGGCTTCATGGTCCAGGGCGGCGGCTTCGAGCCCGGCATGCAGCAAAAGCCCACCCTGGAGCCGATCGACAACGAGGCCAACAACGGCCTGAAGAACAACAAGTACACCGTGGCCATGGCACGCACCCAGGCGCCGCACTCGGCCACCGCGCAGTTCTTCATCAACGTGTCCGACAACGGCTTCCTCAACCACACCGCCCCCACCGCACAAGGCTGGGGTTACGCCGTGTTCGGCAAGGTGGTGGCGGGCACCGAGGTGGTGGACGCCATCCGTACCGTCAAGACCGGTCGCAAGGGTTTCCACGATGACGTGCCGCTGACCGACGTGGTGATCGAAAAGGCCGTGGCACTCTGATCGGCCACTCCGCCCGCGCCATGCCTCCCGCCCACAGCATCGTGTCGCCGGGCTGGCGCGCGGTGGACCTGATCTCCGACCTGCACCTGAGGTCGGACGATCGGGACACCTTTGATCTCTGGCGCCGCTGCCTGACGGCGCCCGCCCCCGGCGCCGACGCGCTGCTCATTCTCGGCGACCTGTTCGAGGTCTGGTGGGGTGACGAGGTGCTGGACGGCACCCAGGCCGGCGAAGCGGCCTTCCTGCGCGAATGCGCCCAGGTGCTCAGGCACGCCGTGGCACAGCGCCCGGTGTACTTCATGCACGGCAACCGCGACTTCCTCGTCGGCCCCCACTTTTTCGGCAGCACCGGCGTCCTGCCCCTGGCCGACCCTTGCACCTTGCAACTGGGCACGCAGCGCTACCTGCTGAGCCATGGCGACGCCTGGTGCCTGGGCGATGTCGACTACCAGCGCTTTCGCGCCGAAGTGCGCACGCCCGCATGGGAAGATGCCTTCCTGGCGCGGCCGCCGGCCGAGCGTGAACAGGTGGCCCTGGCCCTGCGCCAGCAAAGCGAAGCCCGCAAACACTGCGGCGCCAACTACGCCGACGTGGACACCGCCGCCGCCATCGACGCCCTGACGCGGCACCAGGCCCACGCGCTGATCCACGGCCACACCCACCGCCCGGCCGACCACACGCTGGGCCCCGGTCTGGTGCGCCACGTGCTGAGCGACTGGGACGCGCGCGCCACGCCACCACGCGCGGAGCTGTTGCGCCTGTTTGCCGACGGCCGCGTCGAACGCCGGCCGCTGTTGCAATAGGGTGGCCCGCCCCCAGTTGTGAGGCCATGACCTCCACGTTCACGCGCCTGTGGCGGCGCGTCCGGCATCACCTGCCCTTCGTGCCTCGGCGAGCCGAGAGCATCCCCGACGGCCTGTGGCTGCACACCCTGGTGCGTTATCCCTTTCTGGCCGCCCTGCCCCTGCCCGCGCAGCAGCGCCTGCGCCAGCTCTGCGCACAGTTTCTGGCGGGCAAGGAATTCCATGGCGCGCATGGACTGAAGATCACCGACGAAATGGTGCTGGCGATCGCCGCCCAAGCCTGCCTGCCGCTGATCCACCTGCCCGGTCAAGGCCGCTGGCGCGACGACGCGCTGGGCTGGTACGACGACTTCGTGGGCA
This sequence comes from Hydrogenophaga sp. OTU3427, assembly GCF_038440225.1. Classification (NCBI taxonomy): domain Bacteria; kingdom Pseudomonadati; phylum Pseudomonadota; class Betaproteobacteria; order Burkholderiales; family Comamonadaceae; genus Hydrogenophaga; species Hydrogenophaga sp. OTU3427. The sequence goes on from NZ_JASATI010000015.1 coordinate 47,533, forward strand.
TCGTGGTGCACCCGGCCGAAGCCGTGGCACAGCGCGAGGTGACCGACGGCGCGGGCGTGGTGCACCGCTACCGCGAAACCCTGCTGGGCGAAGCCATGGAACGCGGCCCGGTGATGCTGAGTTGGCACCACGTGGCGCAGGCCGGCGAGACCGCCCACAGCGGCCACAACCTCGTCATCCACGAGTTCGCCCACAAGTTCGACATGCGCGGCAAGGCGCCAGGCCAGCCCGCCAACGGCTGCCCGGTGCTGCCTGCGGGTTTCCTGGGCCTGCGCAGCGGCGCCGAGGCACGACGGCACTGGCGCACCGTGCTGGGCCACGAGTACGCGGCCTTCAGGGAAAAGGTGGCGATGGCGCAGCGCTTCGGCGAAGCGCCACCCTGGCTGGACAGTTACGGCGCTCACTCGCCCGCCGAGTTCTTCGCCGTCGCCTGCGAGGCCTACTGGGTCAGCCGCGAGCGCTTCGGGCAGGAATTTCCCGAGCTGCTGCGGCTGTTCGACGGCTTTTTCAGGCCGCCTTCCGTCAAGCTTTCTTGAGCAAGGCCTTGAGGGCGTTCTGCAGCCGTCGGGCGGCGGTGGCATCGAAGCCGCTGGCCAGCACCTGCGCCGTGTCCTGACCCCAGGTCTGGGCGGGCGCGGCCTCGTTGCGCTTGGTCAGCAGCTGCAGCTGGTACATGCGGCGTGCGCTCAGTTGTTCCGCCGGCGTCGGCACGTCGGCGGCAATCTCCAGGCGCAGCAGCGCGGTGGCGGCCTGATCTTCCTTGGCGCCGCCCGATTGCAGCGCCTGCACCCAGGCACCACGCACCGGCGCGCCCACGCGGCCTCCCAGTTCCTGGGTGCTGGGCAAGGCCTCGGCGTCGCGCTTCTCCCAGGCGGCCATCACGCGGGTCAACACCTCGCCATGGGCTTGTGCCGCCAGCTTGCGCAAGGCCATGTCGGCGCGCTCCAGCGCCTCGCGCTGGGCGCGGAAGGCGGCATCGCCCAGGCGCGGGCCCCGGTCTTCGCGCACCGGACGTTCACCCATGCGGAAATCGCCCCGGCCGTCGCCACGCGGGCCACGGTCGTCGCGGCGGTCGCTGCCCGGGCGACCACCAGGCTTGCGGTCGCGATCGCCAGGGCGGCCACGGTCGTTGCCGGCGGGTTCGGCTTTCTTCATGCCAGGGCGGTCGTCGCCGCGCACGGCCACCACCTTCCTGGGCGGAGCCGCCGGTGCGGGCGCGGGCGCGGGCACCTCGGCAACCGCCTCCTCGGCGGTGGCATCGAAGGTGGCGTCACCCTCGGCGACCGGTGCGGATTCGCTGCTGTCGGCGGCGGCCGGTGCGGATTCGGGCACGGCAGGGGCCGCCACCGGGGCGGCCGCCGCCTGGGCCTGGCCGCGCAGGGCGCTTTCCAGGGCAGCCACGGCGGCGCGGATCTGCTGCGCGTCGCCACTCTGGTTGGCGGCGTCCAGGGCCTTGGCGGCGTCCAGCACGCAGCGGTCGTGTTCGCTCACGGCCTGGGCGGCCTTGTCGCGGTCGGCGCCCTTGCGGTTGAAGGCCTCGTCGATGGGCTGGCGGAAGGCCTCCCACAGTTTCTGTTCCTGCTTGCGGTCCAGCGGCACGGTCTGCGCCTCGGCCTGCCAGCGCTGCTGCAGCGCCTTGACGGCGTCGATGCGCAGCGAGGGCGCGGCGCCCAGGGCGGTGGCCTCCTCGATCATGGCGCGGCGGCGCGCCAGGCTCTGCGCCTGCGCGGCTTCCAGGCGCGCATGGGCCTGGTGCATGGCGTCCTTCCACTGCGGCTGCAACTCGGCGAACTGCTTCTCGCTCAGGTGGCCGGCCTCGCGCCAGCGCTCGGCCAGCTGGTGCAGTTCGCGGATCTGGCTTTTCCAGTCGCTGCTCTCGGCATGGGCTGCGGTCCAGGCCCGGACCTCGGCCAGCAGCGCCTGGCGCTGGGCCTTGTGCTGTTCGGCCTGCTCGCGGAGTTTGTCGAGCCAGGCTTCCACGAGCTTGTGGGCGCGGGTGCAAGCCTCGTCGAATTTTTTCCACAGGCCGTGGTTGGGCACGCCGCCCTGGTCGGTGGCCTTCCACTGCTCGCGCAGCTGGCGCAGGGTTTCCTGCATCTTGCGACCACCCAGGCGCTGGCCTTCGGGCGCGGCGGTCAGCGCCTCGGCCTTGGCCAGCAGCTCTTCGCGCAGCTGGTCGGCGCGCCAGCGCTGCCAGCCTTCCAGTTCACCGGCTTGCGTGAGGGCGGCATGCACCTGCGCCTCCAGCTCGGGGCCCACGTGGCGGCCGTGCTGCTTGAGCGCGGTGCGCACGTCGGCGGCGGCCTTGGGCGTGGCCTTGCCATGGCCTTCGGCGAGTTCCTTGACCAGCACCTTGAGCGCGGCACCCACGGCCTCAGCGGCTTCGGTCTTGCGGGCCTGGGCGGCGGCGTTGTCGACCGGTGCGGCGGGGGCACGCTCCTGCGGCGCGGATTCGCCACGGCCCGCGCGCAGTTCGTCGGCCCAGACCGGCACGGCCGGGAGGGGTGCCTGCGCGTCGTTGGCCGCAGCCACGGCCTGGGCCAGGGCGGCCTGGAAGGCCTCCCACACCAGCGTGAGCTGCTGGCGGGCGGCGTCCAGCATGGGCGAGAACTTCGGGTCCATGCTGGCCCAGTGGGCGTCGACGCTCAGGCCCTGGGCCTGGGCCTGCCAGTTGGCCACGTCGGCCCCCAGCACCTCTGCGCTGCCCTGGGCATCGCGCCAGGACTTGGTCGACAGCACCTCGATGCGCTGGGCCAGCAGCACGGCGGCCTCGCGCTCCACCTGCACCCGGTGCTGCAGGTCTTCGATGGCCTTGACACGTTCGGCCAGGGCGGTCTTGAGGCCGGCCAGCGGCTCGCGCGACAGCGGCGCGCCGGCCTTGGCGGCGTCACGCTGCCAGGCCAGGGCATCGGCCATGTTCAGGCGCGGCAGGGCCAGCAGGGCGTTGGCCTTGTCGGCCCACTCCACGGCCATGGTTTCCTGGGCCTTGGCGCGGCGCAGCTCTTCGAGTTTCTCGCGCAGCGGCTTGGCCGCCCCCTTGTCGCGGTGCGACAGTTCCTTGAACACCTCGGCCATGCGCTCGGACGAGGGATCGGTGGCCAGCCACTCGCGTACCCGCGCAGCGCGGTCGCCGGAGGTGGCGGCCGAGAACACCCCGCCGGTCAGCGCGTCCAGCGCTTGGGTGTCTGCAGTTTTGGCGGTAGAGGAGTTCGTTTGAGCGGAGTTCACGGTCGCAATGGCCACAAGGCGTGTCTGGTTGGGCAAACGCGTATTGTCGCCGCAGTCGGAGACTCTTTCCGCCAGTGGGTTGCTCAGGGCAGGGAAAGCTGCAGATCGGCGCGCGGACCCGTGGCACCCGCGCCCTCTTTCGCGACCTCGACAAACACGCGGGCGCCGGCCAGCCCGTCGGCCACCAGGCGCTCCTTGACGGCCACGGCGCGGCGGGTGGCCAGCTCGCGCAGGGCCTCATCGGACGCTGGCGCATGGGTCAGCCACAGGGCCTCCATCTCGGGCACGCTCACATCCTTCAGCAGACCGATGGCGTTGCGCGGCTTGGGCATGTCGGTGCGGCGGTAGACCTCGCGCAGCAGCGTGGGGTATTCCTCGGGCGAGACCGCGGTCTCGGTGCCCTGCCCGGCGCGCAGGCCCTGGCGGCGCTTCTCGGCCCGCACCGCTTCCTGCAGGCGCTCGCGCTGGAAGGCCTGGCGCTCGCCCGACACATCGCTGTGCCCGACCACGGTGAGTTGCAGGGCGGGCCGGTCGTTCAAGGCCTTGACGATGGCCGACAAGGCCGTGGCAGCTCCGTCGGCGATGCGATCGGTGCCTGGCACAAAATCGATGCGGCCGGTCTGCGCCTCGGGGCCGCCCAGCAGGTGGCCCAGCAAGGCGAAGGGGGCCGTCACCGCCTTGCCGATCAGGCCCAGGATCAGGCGGCCGATGATGGGGCCGATGCGAAACTCGGGGTCGTTGAGCGATCCGCTGATGGGCAGGTTGATGTCGATCACGCCCTGGCGGTCGGCCAGCAGCGCCACGGCCAGCTTGACCGGCAGGTTGGGTGCCTCGCTGCCCGGCGCACGCTCGCCAAACACCAGGCGGTTGAGCGTGAGCTGGTTGCTGGCGTTGAGCTGCCCGTCGGCGCCCACCTGGTAGTGCACGTCCACGCTGAGCTGGCCACGTTCGATGCCATGACCGGTGTACTTCAGCGAATAGGTCGACAGTGGCGGCAGTTCCAGCTCGCGCACCTTGCCCACGATGTCCAGCACCGGCGGCGTGACCAGCGGATTGAGCTGGCCTTCGATGTCCAGCGAGCCCGTGCCTTCGACCCGCCCACGCAGATTCACCTTGGCCGGCGCCGCGCCCGCGCCGTTCTGGTTGCTGAACGCGCCCAGGCCGCCCGTGACCTGGCTGAGCCGGGCGCTGTAGTTGGGCCGCACGAAGCGGTCGGAAAAGGCGATGTTGCCGTTGACCAGGGCAATGGGGCCGAAGCTCAGCTGCGCAGGCGGCTCGGCGGTGGCGGGCGCGGGGGATGCCGCCGTCGCGCCCGCTGGCGGCGCGCGCAGCAGGTCCTGCAGGTTGACGCGCCCGGTCGGGTCGATGTCGATGCGGGCGAAGTAGTCGCTGAGCACTGTTTCGGCGACGTTGAGCTTCAGTGCCTGGCCGGGGGCCATGGCGAACTGCAGGCCACGCAGGTTGAGGGTTTTCCAGTCGAGCAGCGGGGAGCCGTCGTCGGCGTCCACGGCCCGCAGGTCGTCCACCGTGAGGTCGCCCGCCGCCGTCACGCCCAGGCCGGCCGCGTCCTGACTGAGCGTCAGGTCGCCGGTCCAGCTGGTGTCGGCCTGCCGCAGCACCAGGTTCAAACGGTCGGCCAGGTAGGGCGCCAGGCTGTGGGCAGGCAGGCGGCTGATCTTCAGGCGTGCCGTCAGCCTGCCCCCCAGGGCGGACGCTGCGGTGGCTGGGCGCAGGCCCAGCCGGCCGTCCAGGGACAGGCTGCCGGGAACCGCGCCCTGCCCGTCCGCGACCAGCCGCGCCGCCACCGCCACCGGCGTGTCCGCCGCCGCATCGCTGCGCCAGGCCCCGAGCTGCAACTGCAACGCGCTCCAGCGCAAGGCCACCGGTGTGGGCGTTGCGGCATCGTCCAGCCGCCCGCTGCCTTCGTTCAGGCGCAGCCCTTGCCAGGCCAGGCGCCAGGGCTTGTCGGACGGGCTGGCGGGCGCCGCTTCGCTGGCGGCCTGGGTACCGCTTGCCGGACGCAACCAATCGGACCACATCCAGCGCCCGGTGGCATCGCGCGCCAGGTTGAGCACCGGCCGCGACAGGCTGAGCTGCCCCAGGTCGGCGCTGCCGGTGTCCAGATCGATGCTGCCGTTCTGCAGGCGCAGTTCGCGCAGCGCCAGCGCCGGCCGCGCGGCCGGCCCCAGTGCCAGGTCGTGCAGCGACAGATCCTGCAGCTGAAGCTGCAACACCGGCCGGGTGGGAGTGGGCGCCTGGACAGCGGCCTGCCAGCGCAGCCTCAGATCGCCCGCGCTGCGGCCGGTCAGCGGTTGCGTCAGCACCTGGGCCACATAAGGCGCCACCCCACGCAAGGCCAGATCGCGCCAGTTCAGCGCCAGATCGGCCTGGGTCGGGCTGACCTCGCCCTTGGCCACCAGCGATGCCTCCAACCAGCGGGCGCTGGCTTGCACCGGCGTCGTCGCGGTGGCCGGCCACGCCAAGGCGCCGGTCGACAGGGTGAGCGCTTCGACGGTGGTGTCCCAGGCCGGCGACACGGCGGCGTCGCGCCAATGCAGGGTGCCGTCCGTCAGTTCGAACCGGTCCAGCTTGACGTCCCAGGCTGGCGCGGCCGGATCCGGCGCCGGCTCACCCGCACCGCTGGCGGCAGGCAACAGCTCGGACAGGTTGAGTTGCCCTCGCGCCCCACGCGACAGGTGCAGGCGGGGGGCCGCCAGCGTCATTTGCTCGACATGCAGGTGCCGGGTCAGCGGGCGGCTGTCGGCCAGCACCAGGGACAAGGCGTCCCAGGACAGCAGCGGCTGGCCCGCACTGGCGCCCTCGCCCGCCTGCACCACCGCCAGGTCGCGCAAGGCCAGGCGGCCGGCCAATTGCACAACGGGGGTCTGATGCTGTTCGAAGGCCAGCGTCAGGTCGGCCTGCACCCTGGCTTGCGTTGGCCGCCAAGGCATGGCTTTGGGCCAATACGGCAGGTAGGGAGCCAGGTCCAGGTCGGGCAGGTTCAGGTGCGCACGGGTGGCCAGGGTGTCGGCAAACGGCAGGGTCGACAGCTGGCTGTCGAAGCGGCTGCCATTGAGTTCGAACGCCACCCGAGGCTCGGTGCGCACGTTGCGCTGCGTGGGCAGGTTGCTCAGGAAGGGCACCGCCACCGACAACTCGCGCAGGAGGTGCACCGTGCCGGCGGGCGCGTCGTCCAGTTGCAGTTCGCCACCGGTCAGCGCCAGGTTGAACAAACCAAAGGTGGCGGTGTCGCCGTCGCGGGGACGCCGGGCCCAGCGGGCCAGCAGGTCGTCGATGTCGTAACGCCCGTCACCCAGGTGCCGCAGCCGCAGGATGGGCCGCTCGACCTGCACCGCATCCACCACCGGCGCCAGCCGGAAGAGGGATTGCAGCTCGGCGTCGGCATACAGCCGGCCCACCTCCAGCAAGGCGGGGGCCTCTGGCGTCGCCCCGGCCACCCGCAAGCCCTTCAGTTCCAGTTCAAGCGACCACGGCCGGAAGGACACGGCGTCGACCTGCACCTCGCGCCCCAGCGCGGCACGGCCCTGTTCTTGCACAAAGCCCTTGAGCCAGACCGGCACGCCCCACCAGGCCAACGCCCACCCCGCCAGCAGCAACAGCAAGGCGATCCACAAGGGCCGCAGACGCGGCAACAGCAACTCCCATTTCATACATAGGATTGTGCACCGCCGGTGCTCCCGGGACATTGCGCCGGGCGAGCCCCGGAAGAACGGCCCCCAGAAAACAGAAACCCCGGTGGTTTGGGCCACCGGGGTTGACGGCGGGCCATAGGCTCATGCCGTCAAGGTCTTGACCGGAGGAGTTGGATGTCGCACCGGCCATGGGGCAAGAGATTGCCCCTGAAGAACACCGGCAACGCAGCCAGACTGCGATGCGGGTGGGTGTCTGCTGTGACACAGACGCCCCGAGCTTAGCGCCAGTGGCCGCACTTGGCTGATTTCATTTTTCAATCGGGCATCTGAGGCCCATACCACCGGCAAAAAATCGCCTCTATCATGCATAAATTCATATTAAATACCAACTCATCATGCTTGACTTAACATTAAAGCCCCACTAAGATTCGCCCAACTTGCCCAAACTAGGGTAAACCCGTGACCGCTGCCGAACCCGGCTAAGTCGACCCAGGACTGGCCTGTTCATCCTGCGCGTCGATGGCGACCCCCCCATCAAGGGCTTCCCGTTGCACGCCATGTGCGCCGGGTTGCCATCGATAAGGAGCGTGCTATGACAGCGCAAAAATCCTGGCCCCAGGCCGCCAAGCACAGCCTGCAGACCTTTGCAGACGATGTGGCCCGAGGCTTCTTTGACATCACCCACAACGGGCTGGCGCTGCTGGGCATGGTGCTGGCCGTGGGCCTGATGACCCTGAGCTTTCGCGCCGACCTGCGGGGTGCCGCCGAGGAAAAACTGCTGGGCTGGCTGCTGCAGCGCCAGAGCGGCGGCGCGGTGGTGGCCCTGACCGCCGATCCCAACGCCGTGGAACGCGCCACCGCAGCCCTCCCCAGCGAACTGCCGGCCGACCAGGCCAAGTTGGCCATGTGGCTGAGCCGCAAGTACCGCGTGGCGCCCGAGCCCCTGAGCGCGCTGGTGGCCGAGGCCTTTGACATCGGCAAGAAGATCAAGCTCGACCCCAGCCTGCTGCTCGCCGTCATGGCGATCGAATCCAGCTTCAACCCGTTTGCCCAGAGCGCCGTCGGCGCCCAGGGCCTGATGCAGGTGATGACCCGCGTGCACACCGACAAGTACGAGGGCTTTGGCGGCAAGCTGGCGGCCTTCGATCCGGTGACCAACCTGCGCGTGGGCGCCCAGGTGCTCAGCGAATACGTGCGCCGCAGCGGCTCCATCGAAGGCGGCCTGCGGCTCTACGTGGGCGCCGTGGAAAACGACAGCAGCGACTATGTCGACAAGGTGCTGACCGAACACCAGCGCATTCAGAGCGTGGTCACCGGCCGGCCCGCGCCGGCCCGCGTCGCGCCGGCGCACCCGCAAGCCACACCGGCAGAGCCCGCTGCCATCGAGGCAGAGGCCAAGGCGCCGGGCAACACGCCCAGCAAATCCTGAGCGCGGCCGGCCCGTGGGCCGGAGCCTGATAAACTCGCGCCCGTGCGCAACTGGCGATAGGCCGGCGGTCATGAACTCCATGCCGCTGCGCTGACGTGGGATACCACTGGGGAGCGCACCGCCCGCAAGCCGTCTGGCTGGCGCGGCGATCAGCCGTTCGCCTGGGCAGTCCCTGTCTGTGTCAGCACACCGCACAGGGAAACACCTCATCCAGGACTGCCACCATGTACGACCGCCGTATCCTCATCGAACAAACCGACCCGGAGCTGTTTGCCGCCATCCAGGCCGAAAACGCCCGCCAGGAACACCACATCGAGCTGATCGCCAGCGAGAACTACGCCTCGCCCGCCGTGATGGCCGCGCAAGGCACCCAGCTGACCAACAAATACGCCGAAGGCTACCCCGGCAAGCGCTACTACGGTGGCTGTGAGTACGTGGACATCGCCGAGCAATTGGCCATCGACCGCGTGAAGCAGCTGTTCGGCGCCGACGCCGCCAACGTGCAGGCACACTGCGGCGCATCGGCCAATGAAGCCGTCTTCCTGGCCTTCCTGAAGCCCGGCGACACCATCATGGGCATGAGCCTGGCCGAAGGCGGCCACCTGACCCACGGCATGCCGCTGAACATGTCGGGCAAGTGGTTCAACGTGGTCAGCTACGGCTTGGACAAGAACGAGGCCATCGACTACGACGCCATGGAAGCCAAGGCGCGGGAGCACAAGCCCAAGCTGATCGTGGCCGGTGCCTCGGCCTACAGCCTGCGCATCGATTTCGAGCGTTTCGCCAACATCGCCAAGGAAATCGGCGCCATCTTCATGGTCGACATGGCACATTACGCTGGTCTGATCGCCGCCGGCGTCTACCCGAACCCAGTGCCGCACGCCGACGTGGTCACGTCCACCACGCACAAGAGCCTGCGCGGCCCGCGCGGCGGCATCATCCTGATGAAGGCCCAGCACGAAAAGGCGATCAACAGCGCCATCTTCCCCGGCCTGCAGGGCGGCCCGCTGATGCACGTGATCGCAGCCAAGGCGGTGGCCTTCAAGGAAGCGCTGCAGCCCGAGTTCAAGACCTACCAGCAGCAAGTGGCGAAGAACGCCCAGATCGTGGCCGAAACGCTGACCCAGCGCGGCCTGCGCATCGTGAGCGGCCGCACCGAGAGCCACGTCATGCTGGTCGACCTGCGCGCCAAGGGCATCACCGGCAAGGAGGCAGAGGCCGTGCTGGGCAGCGCCCACATGACCATCAACAAGAACGCGATCCCCAACGACCCGGAAAAGCCGATGGTCACGAGCGGCGTGCGCATCGGCACCCCCGCCATGACCACGCGCGGCTTCAAGGACGAGGAAGCCCGCATCACGGCCAACCTGATCGCCGACGTTCTGGACAACCCGCGTGACGCGGCCAACATCGACGCGGTGCGCGCCAAGGTCAACGCCCTGACCGCACGCTTCCCCGTCTACAAATGAGGCCCACACGCGCCACCGCTGCCTGGTTCGCTGCCCCCCACGGGGGCGCGAATCCGGCTTGGGACGGCCCGGCGCCGGATGCCCCATGAAATGCCCCTTCTGCGGCCATGCCGAGACCCAGGTGGTCGAGACGCGCGTGGCCGAGGAAGGGGTGTTCATCCGCCGGCGCCGCCAGTGTGGCGCCTGCGAGAAGCGTTTCACCACCTACGAGCGGCCGGAGGTGAGTTTTCCGGCGGTGGTCAAGAAGGATGGACGGCGCATCGATTTCGAACCGGCCAAGCTGCGCGCCAGCCTGGCCCTCGCCTTGCGCAAGCGGCCGGTGAGCATGGAGCAGGTCGATGGCGCCATCGAGCGTATCGAGGAAAAGCTGCTCAACCTGGGGCAGCGCGAAATCGCCTCCCACCGCATCGGCGAGATGGTGATGCGCGAACTCAAGAAGCTCGACAAGGTGGCCTACATCCGCTTCGCCAGCGTCTACCGCAGCTTCGAAGACATCGACGATTTCAAGAACCTGGTCGACGAAGTCCGGAAATAATTGTTCAGCTTCGTGTTCCCGATTCCGCTGTAGGCTGATGCCCACCAGGGGAGACGGAACATGCAGCACGAGCTCGCAACACCGCGGCGCCACGCCGAATCAGGACTCACACTCGCCGAGATGCTGGTGACCCTGGCGGTGCTGGGCATCCTGGCGGCCGTGGCGCTGCCCTCCCTGTCCGACCTGCTGGCCCGTCGCCGCCTTGATGGCGCCGCCACCGAATACCTGAACCACCTGCAGTGGGCGCGCCAACAGGCGGTGCAGCTCAACCGCAAGGTCCGTCTCAAGCTCGGCGCGGGCGGTCCCCACTCCTGTTATGTGTTCTACACCGGCGCGGCCGACAACTGCCAATGCAACGCGCAAGGCGCCCGTTGCACAGACCCGAGCCAACTGCTGCTGGCGGTCGCGCTGCGTCCATCGGACGGCGTCAGCCTGAGCACCCCCAGCGCCGGCGCGGGGCTGCTCATCGATCCCTTGCGCGGCACCGTCAGCCCCGCCATGACAACGGTCTTCAGCGCGGGACAAGCGGCCGTGCATCAGATCACCAACATCATGGGGCGAACCCGCAGCTGCAGCCCGGCCCCGCCGGTGCTGGGGCTGCCCGCCTGCTGACCGGTGTTCCAGGGCAAAGGAACCGCGGCATGGACACGATTCACCGGCTCCGGCGGCAGCGGGGGTTCAGCCTGGTCGAGGCGATGGTGGTCGTGGCGGTCATCGGCATCCTGGCCGCGATCGCCTATCCCAACTACACCGAACACGTCCGGCGCGGACGGCGATCGGACGCCATGGTCGCCCTCAGCGCGGTGTTGCAGGCACAGGAACGCTGGCGCGCCAACACCCTCACCTATGCAGCTCAATTGCAGGACCTGGGCCTTCGCAGCACCAGCCTCGACGGCCACTATGCGCTCGCCTTGAATGGCGCTTCGCGCAACAGCTACACCGCCACGGCCACCGCGGTCGGCGTGCAGGCCAGCGACACGGCGTGCAGCTCCATGTCCGTGACGCTGGACGCGCAGGGCATCCACTATGGTGCGACCGGCAGCGCCGGAGCTCGGCGTTGCTGGGGGCAGGAATGAGGCGCCAGCATGGTCTGACACTGGTGGAGTTGCTGATTGGCCTGGCCATCGGCCTGGTGGTGCTGGGCGGCGCCTTGCATCTGTTTCTGCAAAGCCTGCAAAACAGCCGGCGCCTGTTGTCGGAAGTCCGCCTTCACCAGGACCTGCGTGCCACCGTGGACCTGATCGCACGGGATCTGCGCCGAGCCGGCCACTGGAGCCAGGCGGTGCAGGCGCTGGACCAAGGCACTCACAACCCCAACGCGGACGTGACCTCCTCGGCTCACACCATCAGCTACCGCTTCGACAGCCCATCGGCCGCATCAAGCCAGGTGAACTTCTCGCTGATCGGTGACCGCATCCGGATGCAGATCGGTGGCGGCACCGCACAAAACCTGACCGATCCGGACGTGATGACGGTCACCCGCTTCGACATCCAGTCGCGGCCCGACACCTTGCCCCTGGGGCACCTGTGCCGCCCTGCCTGCACCGAGCTGGCCACTTGCCCACACATCGAACAGCGCCGCTATGAGATCCGCGTCGAAGCGCGGTCCCGAGCGGACGCCCAGGTTGTTCGGGCACTGGACAGCACCGTGCGGGTGCGCAACGACCAGGTGACGGGCAGTTGCCCCAGCCGTGCATGAACACGCACCGGCCCACGCCACCTCGCACCGCCGCAGGCGCGGCCACGCTGGTCATGGCCATCGTGCTGCTCTGCATCACCACCTTGATGGTGCTCTATCTCGACCGCGGGCTGGTCTTTGAACAAAAGGCCTCGACCAACCAGATGCGCGCCACGATCGCACAGGAGGCGGCGGAGGCCGGTCTCGACTGGGCCGCGGGCATGCTCAACCACCCCGAAGGCAGGTCGGCCACCTGCGAGATCGACGTGCCGCCCGCCCCATCGTTTCGCACACGTTACGTGGTCCCCGGCAGCACCGCGGCGGTGGCCAGCCCGGGCTGCAGCATCGGCGCCTCGGGCCTGGACTGCGCCTGCCCAGCCACGGGCGACGCCACCCTCGCAGGCACCCCGCAGGCCGGCTTCACCGTCTCGTTGGCGCCCGACCCGCAGGACCCCAACGGCTCGGTGCGCATCCGGTCCCAGGGCTGCGCGGCACCACCGTCTGCCTGCACGCCCGCCAACGCCGATGTGGCCGATGCCGCCGCCGTCGCCTTCGTCACCGTCAAGCTGCGCCCGCTGCTGCGCGCGGCGCCTCTGTCGGCACTGACCTGCGGCGGCAATTGCCAGCTCATCGACCAAGTTGCCCTGGCCAGTTCGGCCCGCGAATCGCAGGGCTTGCTGCTGCACGCTGGCGGCAACGCCAGCGCAGGCCCCGGTGTGTCGCTGCGCTCCCTGCCCGGCACCCCGGGCCACACCGCCCTGGTCACCCACGACCCCGCTCTGTCCGCTTTGGCCGGCGCCGACCCCACTTGCACCCAGGGGCTGCTTTTCCACGCCTACTTTGGGGCTCCCCTGGCGGCCTACGCGGCGGCGCCCACGGTGTTGAGCCTGGACTGCGCCGCCCAGTCCTCGTGCACACAACCCCTGGCCACCGCCTACGCCCGGGGCTGGCGCGCCTTCCACTTGCCCACCGGCCTCGTCGACGACGGTGCAGCCGGCCCGCTGCAACTCGGCACACCCAGCGACCCGGTGCTGCTGGTCAGCGCCGGGGCCGTGCGCCTGGGCGGCCCGGTGGACATCCACGGACTCCTCTACCTGGGTCACCCCGGCCCCGATGCACTGCGTGCCGACAGCGCCCGCTTCACCGGCGCCGTGGTGGCCTGCGCCGACCTGCGGCTGGGCGGCGGGACCCGCCTGAGTTACAGCACCGAGGTGCTCCAGGCGACCCGCAATGCCGGCAGCCTGATGGCCAAAGTTCCTGGCACCTGGAAAGACTTCGAATGAACCGCTCCCGCCGCCCGAACGCCCATTCTTCCCGACCGCCCCATCCGCTTGCCGGATTCGCGCTCGTCGAAGTCCTGGTCGCGTGTGTGCTGCTCGCCACCGGCCTGGTGGCACTCGCCGCCATGCACCCGCAGCTGTCGCGCAGCGCCGACCTGGCCCGCCAGCGCAGCGAAGCCGTACGGCTGGCACAGACCCAAATGGAAAACTTGCGCGTCGTCACCCAGTTCGACGCCAGCGCGGGCAACGACACCCACAGCAGCAACACGACCTACACCCGCAGTTGGCGCCTCGACACGACGCTCACCAGGACGCTGAAAACCGTGGCCGTTGACGTGGACTGGAACGACCGCACGGAACAGTCCCACCGCGTCAGTCTGCGCACCGTGCTGTGGCGGGACGATCCATCGTGGTCGGGAGGCCTGACCCACGCACCCGACCTCGCGCACGCCTGGCAACGTCCACACGACCGCCATCTGCAGATACCGCTGCCCGCCGTCTCGCTGGGCGCCGGCCGCAGCGTGCTCCGGGTCGACAACAGCCTGGCGGTGGTGCTGGACGACAGCACGGGAGAGATCGTGATGGTGTGCGACGCCGCCGTCACCAACCTCGCTGCACTCGCGGCGCATTGCCAGATGGCCAGCGGCCTGCTCCTCACCGGCCACATCACACGCTCCGAGCCGGGGTTGCCGTGGCCCACCGGCGTGGACATCAGTGGCCTCGCTGGCCTGGCCGATTCACCCCCCAGCACCTGCCGGCTGGGCGATGCGGTGGACCCCGCCACCGGGGCGGCCCTGCCCGACCACAAGCGCTATGTCTGTCTGCTGTTCCCGAGCAACGCCGACGCGGGCTGGTCGGGGCGGCTGCGGCTGGCGGGTGTGCCCACCGACGGCGATCACCTGGTGTGCCGCATCGAGCTCACGGCACGCGAACTGGACAACAACCAGCGCAACGCCCAGGACTACAGGGCGGTGAAAGCCCACCTGAGCGCGCAGAACCACCTGCTGCACCGATCCGCCGCCGGCACCTGCCCGGACGCGGGCGCCGACGACCACCAACTGGTCCTGCACCAGGACTGCCGCGCCAGCGATCCCCGCCGCGCAGCTTCGCAATGCCCGGCAATGGCGGTACGCTCGGGAGCTTGACGGCCCATCCTCCTTCCGAATGTCTTTTGAATCCGTTTCCGCCCTGCCGGCCATCGGCCTGTCCGAACCCAACCCCCGCGTCGCCTGCGCCATCGTCGGTCGTCACGGCGAACGCCTCGCCACCGGCCACACCCAACAAGCCGGTGGCCCCCATGCCGAAGTGATGGCCCTGCGCGCGGCCCAGGCCGCCGGCCACGACCTGCGTGGCGCCACCGCCTACGTGACGCTGGAGCCCTGCTCCCACCATGGCCGAACCCCGCCCTGCTGCGACGCGCTGATCGCCGCCGGCATCGCCCATGTGGTGGTGGCCTTGCCCGACCCCAACCCCCTGGTCGGCGGCGAGGGCATCGCCCGGCTGCGTGCCGCCGGCATCACGGTGGACGTGCTGCCGCCCGACGACCCCGCAGCCGTGGCCGCCCGGGAACTCAATATCGGATTTCTGTCGCGCATGGTCCGGGGCCTGCCGTGGGTCCGGCTCAAGGTGGCGGGCTCACTCGATGGCCGGACCGCGCTGCCCAACGGCAGCAGCCAATGGATCACCTCGCCCGAGGCGCGTGCGGACGGCCACGCCTGGCGCAAACGCGCTGGCGCCCTGCTCACCGGCATCGGGACCGTGCTGGAGGACGACCCCCGGCTCGACGTGCGGCTGGTGGACACCCAGATCCAGCCCCGCCGGGTGGTGGTCGACTCACGGCTGGAGATTTCGCCCACCGCCCGCATACTGCAACCACCCGGCGAGGTGTGGATCTACACCGCCGCCAACCCGGACAACTCCGCCGCCCAGCGCGCCGCCCTGCAGACCCTGGGCGTAAGCGTGATCGACTGCCCGGGCGCGCACGGCAAGGTCGACCTCGCGGCCATGCTGCGCGACCTGGCGCGGCGCGAGGTGAACGAACTCCATGTGGAGGCCGGCCACAAGCTCAACGGCTCCTTCCTGCGCGAAGGCCTGGTGGACGAGCTGTTGCTCTACCTCGCGCCCAAGCTGCTGGGCGACGGCGCGGGGCTCGCCGCGCTGGGCCCCTTCACCACGCTGGACCAGGCACCGGCCTTCGATTTCATCGACGTGCATCGGGTGGGCCCCGATCTGCGCCTGCGGGCCCGCCCACCTGGGCGAGACCGCTTCTGAGCCGGCACGGGCGGGCGGAAATCCCTGCGACAATCCCCGCATGTTCACTGGCATCATCACTGGCGTGGGGCGTGTCACCGCCGTCCACCCCCTGGGCGCTTCCGCCGCACACGGCAAACGCCTCACCATCCTGGCCCCACCGGGCTACCTGGACGACGTGGGCCTGGGCGACAGCATCGCCCTCAATGGCGCCTGCATGACCGTGACCACCTTTTCACCCCAGAGCGGCGAATTCACGGTGGACATTTCGGCCGAATCGCTGGACAAGACCAGCGGCCTGGACCGGCCAGGCCCCATCAACCTCGAAAAAGCCCTGCGCGCGCACGACCGCCTGGGCGGCCACATCGTCAGTGGCCATGTGGACGGCATTGGCCACGTGACGCGCTTCGAACAGGTGGGCGAAAGCTGGGACCTGCGGGTGATGGCCCCGCTGGCCCTGGCCAAGTACCTGGCCTACAAGGGCTCCATCACGGTCAACGGCGTCAGCCTGACCGTCAACCGCGTGGTCGACAGCAGCGACGGCTGCGAGTGCCACATCAACCTCATCCCGCACACGGTGGACAACACCGCGCTGGGCAGTCTGCGTGTGGGCTCGTCCGTCAACCTCGAAATCGACCTGATCGCCCGCTACTGCGAGCGCATGCTGAACCTCCAGACCCCGGCCTGACAGGGCTCAGCCCGCCGTTCCGGCCGCAACGCTGCCACCCGCCGCTGGCAATGGGTCGGCGACACACACCCGGTTGCGCCCGCTGCGCTTGGCCACATAGACGGCGCTGTCGGCGGCTGCCAGCAGCTTGTCCACGCCCATGCCTGGCTCACACTCGGCCACCCCCAGTGACGCCGTCGCCCAGAGCGGCGGCTCAGTGGGCAGCGCCCCGTCCGCGATGTGCTGGCGTATGCGCTCCGCAACCTCACGTGCCTGATCCTGCGTGGCTTCGGGCAACAGGACGACAAACTCCTCGCCCCCGTACCGCGCACAGCCATCGCCCACCCGCAACTGCGACGCCACACGGTCGGCCACGGCGCGCAACGCCTGGTCGCCCACGTGGTGGCCATGGGTGTCGTTGATCATTTTGAAGTGGTCGATGTCCAGCATGAGGATGGAAAAACGATGTCCACGGCTGTGGGCCATCTCCACGCTGCGGTCCAACGCGAGGTCGAGTGCGCGCCGGTTCATCTGCCCCGTCAGGGCATCGGTGGTCGCCTGGTGCTCCATCTGCGCCAGCGCCTCGCGCAACTGCTTGGCCAATGCGGCGTTCTCCAGCTGCAGCTGAAGGCCCTCGATGACCCGGACCGAGATCACCCCCAGGGTGTACGCCAGCACCACGAAGTAGACCAGCATGCCCACCACGAGCTGAAGCGAGGACACCAGGCGGTCTGCCCCGAAGCAGACGGTCACCCACAACGCGAACAGCAGCACGCGGAAGGCCGAGGGAATGGTGATGTAGACGGGCATGTTCACGGACACCACACCGCACAAAAGTACCGCCAGCCACGCATCCAGAAAGCGGTCGTGTGTCATCAGCAAGACGACGACCAGGCCCCAGCAAACGCCATCGATCAGGGCCACGGCCCACAGCCATCTGCTGTGGCGTTCGATGTGGCTGCCGTTGCGCTCGATGCCGCGCAACAACGCGAGGTTCAGGACCCATCCGGTGGCGAAGAGCCCCAGCCAGAGCACCATGTTGCCAACGGGCACCCGGCCATGGGCCAGCCAGGCCGCCAGCGCCCAGCCCGCAGGTGTGCCGTACATGATGCGCTGCAACGCATGGACACCCTGGGAAAAGCCGCGAGCCCTGGCCTCCGCAAACTTGCTCTCCACCTGTTGGGACACCTGCTGGACCTCCCCGTGCTGCGCAGAGGCAGCGATTTCATTGTAGTGGAGTCACCACACCAATACGATCTGGGACAATACGGGGTTACTCGAACTGATTGGCAAACAACATGGCACCCGTACCCGTTTCCCCGGTCGAAGACATCGTGGCCGACATGCGCGCCGGGCGCATCGTGATCCTCGTCGACGAGGAAGACCGCGAAAACGAAGGCGACCTGGTGCTGGCCGCCGAACACGTCACGCCTGAGGCGATCAATTTCATGGCCCGCTTCGGCCGTGGCCTGATCTGCCTGACGCTGACCCGCGAACGCTGCGAGCGCCTGCGATTGCCCCCCATGGTGCCGCGCAACGGCACCAAGATGGGCACCGCCTTCACCGTCTCCATCGAGGCCGCCGAAGGCGTGACCACCGGCATCTCGGCGGCCGACCGTGCCCGCACCGTGCAGGTGGCCGTGGCAGCCAACGCCAAGGCGTCCGACCTGGTGCAGCCCGGCCACATCTTCCCGCTGCAGGCGGTCGACGGCGGCGTGCTCATGCGCGCCGGCCACACCGAGGCCGGCTGCGACCTCGCCGCCATGGCCGGCTGCACGCCCGCCGCGGTGATCTGCGAGATCATGAAGGACGACGGCACCATGGCCCGCCTGCCGGACCTGCAGCTGTTCGCCGCCGAACACGGCCTGAAGATCGGCACCATCGCCGACCTGATCGAACACCGCAGCCGCGTCGAGAGCCTGGTGCAGAAGCTGGGCCACCGCCCGCTCAACACCGCTTTTGGCGAATTCACCGCCCACGCCTTCCGCGATGCCCCCAGCGGTGCGCTGCATCTGGCCCTGGTCAAGGGCAGCTGGGACGCCGCCACCTCGGTGGACGTGCGCGTGCACGAACCGCTGTCGGTGCTCGACGCCCTCGAAGTCGGCCGCAGCATGCACTCCTGGTCGCTTGAAAACAGCCTGCGCCACATCGCGGCCCAGGGCCAGGGTGTCGCGGTGCTGCTCAACTGCGGCGAAAGCGCCGACCAGTTGCTGGCGCAATTCGAGGGCACGGCCCGCTCTGCCCATGCCCCGGAACGCGGCCGCATGGACCTGCGAACCTACGGCGTCGGCGCCCAGATCCTGCGCGAGTGTGGCGTCCACCGCATGCGCCTGATGGGCAACCCGCGCCGCATGCCCAGCATGACCGGCTACGGGCTCGAAATCACCGGCTACGTGAGCATTGACAGCGCCGCTGGCGCATAACCCCTAGGACCCCCTGATATGTTTGGCGCAGACAAAGGCAACACCGGCCCCCTGGACGGCAAGAACCTGCACATCGGCGTGGTGCAAGCCCGCTTCAACGAAGGCATCACCAACGCGCTGTGGGACGCCTGCCGTGGCGAGCTGCTGGCGCTGGGCGTGCAGGAAAAACGCATTCGCCACGTGACGGTGCCCGGCGCCCTCGAGGTGGCCACCGCCCTGCAGGCCCTGGCCGAGCACGACGAGTTCGACGCCCTGATCGCCCTGGGCTGCATCATCCGCGGCGAGACCTACCACTTTGAGCTGGTGGCCAACGAATCCGGTGCGGCCGTCACCCGTGTCGGCCTGGACTACCAGGTGCCCATCGCCAACGCCATCCTGACCACCGAGAACCTGGAACAGGCTGTGGCCCGCCAGGTGGACAAAGGCGCGGACGCGGCCCGCGTCGCGGTGGAAATGGCGCAACTTCTCAAACAGATCGGCTGAACCATGACAGAACCCACCCCTTCCCCCGATTTGGGCGGGGCGGCCGACAAGGCGCCCAAGGCCCGCAAGGCCGCCGACAAGTCGGCCCGCACGCGTGCCCGCGAATTCGCCCTGCAGGCGCTCTATCAGCACATGGTGGGCCGCAACGACGCCAGCGACATCGATGTCTTCACCCGCGACCTGAGCGGCTTCAACAAGGCCGACAGCGCCCACTACGACGCCCTGCTCTACGGCTGCATCCAGCAGGCCGCCGCGCTGGACGCGGCCATCACGCCCCATCTCGACCGCCCGCTGGTCGAGCTCTCGCCCATCGAACGCGGCGTGTTGTGGATAGGCGCCTACGAGCTGCAGCACTGCCTGGACGTCCCCTGGCGCGTGGTGGTCAACGAATGTATCGAGCTGGCCAAGTCTTTTGGCGGCACCGACGGCCACAAGTACGTCAACGGCGTGCTGCACCCGCTGGCCAAGCGCCTGCGCGAACAGGAGGTCGCCGCTTCGCCCAGCACCGGCCGTGCCCCGCGCCCCGCCAAACCGGCATGAAGTTGTCGACCCGCGCCCAGCGCATCGAACCTTTTTACGTGATGGAGGTGGCCAAGGCCGCCGCCTTGATGGCCGAACAGGTGGCACGCACCGACCGGCCCATGATCTACCTCAACATCGGCGAGCCCGACTTCACCGCCCCCCCCCTGGTGCAGGCCGCGGCGGAACGCGCCATCCGCGACGGGCGAACCCAGTACACCCAGGCCACCGGCCTGCCCGCCCTGCGCGAGCGCATCAGCGGCTGGTACGCCCAACGGTTTGGCCTGGCCATCGATCCGGCACGTATCGTGGTCACCGCCGGGGCCTCGGCCGCCTTGCAGCTGGCCTGCCTGGCGCTGGTCGACGCCGGCGACGAGATCCTGATGCCCGACCCCAGCTACCCCTGCAACCGCCAGTTCGTGCAGGCGGCAGGTGGCACGGCGGTGCTGCTGCCCAGCGGCCCCGAGGCCCGCTTCCAACTCAGCGCCGACCAGGTGCGGCAGGCCTGGGGCGAACACACCCGAGGTGTGCTGCTGGCCTCGCCGTCCAACCCCACCGGCACCTCCATCGCCCGCGACGAGTTGCTCGCCATCGCCCGCGCGGTGCGCGAGCGCGGCGGTGTCACACTGATCGACGAAATCTACCTGGGCCTGAGCTACGACGAGGCTTTTGGCCACAGCGCCCTCGGACTCGAAGACGGGCTGGGTGAGGACATCATCAGCGTCAACAGCTTCTCCAAGTACTTCAACATGACCGGCTGGCGCCTGGGCTGGCTGGTGGTGCCGACGGCCCTGGTGGACGCGTTGGAGCGCATCGCGCAAAACCTCTTCATCTGCGCCAGCACCGTGGCCCAGCACGCCGCCCTGGCCTGCTTCGAACCCGACAGCCTGGCCGAATACGAGCGCCGGCGCCACGAATTCCAGGCGCGGCGCGATTTCTTCATTCCGGAACTCAACCGCCTGGGTCTGACGGTGCCGGTGATGCCCGACGGTGCTTTCTACGCCTACGCCGACTGCACGGCCGCCTGCGCCCGATGGGACATGGCGCCCGGACAAGGCAGTTGGGAATTCGCCTTCGAGCTGATGCGCCGCACCCACCTCGCGGTCACACCGGGCCGCGACTTCGGCAGCGCCGATCCCCAGCGCTACGTGCGCTTTTCCACCGCCAACTCGATGGCCCAGCTGCAGGAAGCCGTGCGCCGCCTGGAGCAGGTGCTGTGACATCCCCATTTCGTTGGCCGGTGCGCGTGTACTGGGAAGACACCGACGCCGGCGGCATCGTCTTCTACGCCAACTACCTCAAGTTCTTCGAGCGCGCACGCACCGAGTGGCTGCGCAGCCTGGGCCTGCAGCAGCAGGCCCTGCGCGAGGAAACCGGCGGCATGTTCGTGGTCACCGAGACCCAGACCCGCCACCACCGTCCGGCGCGGCTCGACGATTTGCTTCTTGTAACCACCCGATTGGTGGAACTTGGACGCGCCTCCATGACACTAGAGCAGGTGGCGTGGCTGGGCGACGGCGCCAGCGCGCAGCGTTTGTGCGAAGGCCAGATCCGCATCGGCTGGGTCCACGCCGAGACCATGAAGCCCGCACGCATCCCCGCCACCCTGACCGCCCAACTGCAACTCGAATGACACACGACTTTTCCATCGTTTCACTGCTGCTCAACGCCAGTTGGGTGGTCCAGGCCGTGGTGCTGCTGCTGCTGACCCTGTCCGTCATCAGCTGGGCGGCCATCTTCCGCAAACTGTTCGCGCTCAAGCGGGTGACCACCCTGACCGAGGACTTCGAGCGCGAGTTCTGGTCGGGCAGCAGCCTCAACGACCTCTACGCCGGTGCCACGCAGAACGCGCGCCAGGGCAGCCCGATGGAACGCATCTTCGCCAGCGGCATGCGCGAATACCTCAAGCTGCGCGAGCGCCGCATCGGTGACAGCGGCGCCCTGCTCGACGGCGCCCGCCGCGCCATGCGCGCCAGCTACCAGCGCGAGCTCGACGCCATGGAGGTCAACCTCGCCTTCCTGGCCTCGGTCGGCTCGGTCTCACCCTATGTCGGCCTGTTCGGCACCGTCTGGGGCATCATGCACGCCTTCACCGGCCTGGCCGCCCTGACCCAGGTGACCCTGGCCACCGTGGCCCCCGGCATCGCCGAAGCGCTGGTGGCGACCGCCATCGGCCTGTTCGCCGCCATCCCCGCCGTGGTGGCCTACAACCGCTTCGCCCACGACATCGACCGCGTGGCCAACCGCCTGGAGACCTTCATCGAGGAGTTCTCCAACATCCTGCACCGCAACCTGGGCGCGGGCACCGCGTCCGGCCACTGACATGCCCACCATGTCCTCGCGCGGCCGCGGCCGCCGCACCATCAACGAGATCAACATGGTGCCCTTCATCGACGTGATGCTGGTGCTGCTGATCATCTTCATGGTCACGGCGCCGCTGATCACGCCCAGCATGATCAACCTGCCCAGCGTGGGCAAGGCCGACCGCTCGCCCGACCGCTTCGTGCAGGTGCTGATCGACAAGGATGCCCGGCTGCAGGTGAAGGACGGCACCAGCAACGCGTCGGCACAGGACACCAGCAAGGAGCGTCTGGTCGACCGCGTGCGCCAGTTGCAAGGCAGCCCGGGCGCCGACGGCAAGACCGCCCCGGTGGTCATCAGCGCCGACAAGAACGTCAAGTACGAAACGGTGGTCGACGTGATGGACCGGCTGCAGCGAGCCGGTGTCGAACGCGTGGGCCTGTCGGTGCAAACCAGCCGCTGAACCGCCGCCCACACCGCACTCGCATGAACGCGACCGCCGACCACCTCGACCTCAACCCACCGGGCGACACCCGCTGGAGCGGGCCGCTGACGCTGGCCCTGATCGCGCATGGCTTGCTGGTGGCCGCGCTCACTTGGGGCGTGAGCTGGAAACCGGACGCCACCGAGATCGCGGTCGAGGCCGAGCTGTGGTCGCAGCTGCCGCAGCAGGCCGCGCCCCGCCTGGTCGAGCCAGCCCCCACGCCGCCGCCCCCACCGCCGCCGCCCGCGCCGCCCAAACCGGCACCGGCGCCGGTGCCACCCCGTCCTGCACCACCGCCGCCCGCGCCCACGCCCGACAAGGCCGAGATCGCCCTGGAAGCCAAGAAAAAGGCCGAGGACAAACGCAAGGCCGAAGCCAGGCTGGCGGCCGAAAAAGAGAAAAAACAGCGCGAAGCCGAACGCAAGGAAGACGAGCGCAAGCTCGAGGAGAAAAAGCAGGCCGAACAGAAGAAGCGCGAGCAAGCCAAGGAGCTTGAACGCAAGAAGGCCCAGGAACAGGCCGAGCAGAAAAAGCGTGAGCAGACCAAGGCCGAGGCCGAACGCAAGAAGCGCGAGGACGCCGCCCAGGCGGCCGAGGAACGGCGCCGCGAGGCCCAGACCGCCGCCGACCGACAAAAAAACCTGGAACGCATGATGGGCCAGGCCGGCGCCACCGGCGGGCCCACGGCCTCCGGCAATGCCCAACGCGCCAGTGGGCCATCGGCCAGCTACGGCGGGCGGGTGGCGGCCCGCATCAAGCCCAACATCGTGTTCACCGACGTGGTGGCCGGCAACCCGCGTGCCGAGGTCGAGATCAAGCTGCTGCCCGACGGCACCATCGTGTCGAGCAAGCTGACCCAGTCCAGCGGCAACAAGGCCTGGGACGACGCCGTGCTGCGCGCCGTGGACCGCACCGCCACCCTGCCCCGCGACGAGGGCGGCAAGGTGCCACCGGTCATCGTGCTCGGTTTCCGGCCACTCGACTGAACGGAAGTCCCGGCCGGCTCAGAAGGTGTGAATGAATCGGGCGTGCCCGAAAGGGCCGCCAAAGGCCGCCCGATCCAGGCGCAAAGCACAGCCGCAGCTCGGGCTACGGCGCGCATTTGCAACGCAGAGCGGGTGGGTCTTGGCGGTCAAGGCGGGCATGAAGGATTCGTTCACACCTTCTCAGGGCAGCACCTCGTCATCGGCCGGTGCCGGGTTGGCGGGCAGCTCACGCGGCAGCTCGATGAAAAAGCGCAGGCCCACGCCCACCTCGGATTCGAACTCCAGCCGGCCGCCCAGCTTCTGCGTCACCAGGCTGTGGACGATGTTCAAACCCAGGCCCGTGCCACCACGCCCGCGCCGGGTGGTGAAAAAGGGCTCGAAAAGCCGGGGATGCAGGGCCAGTGGCACGCCGACGCCATTGTCCCGGTACGCCAGCGTCCAGTGGTGGCCGGCATCGGTGACGGTGATCACCACCTCGGGCCGCTCCACGCCATCGAAGGCATGCAGCGCGCTGTTCATCAGCAGGTTGGTCATGATCTGCATCAGGGCACTGGGATAGGAACGGACCTGCAAGCGCGCAGGCCCCCGCAGCACCGGGACCACCGGCACCCGCCGCGTGGCCGGCTGCAGGCTGACCAGCAGTGTCCGCAATGCCTCCATCACCTCGAACTCGCACAGCCGGTCGTCCACCTGGCTGACCACCGTGTGCTTGAAACTGGCCACCAGCTTGGCGGCACGGCCCAGGTTGTTCTGAAGAATGCCCACGCCTTCGATCGCGTGGCCCAGCGTCGATTCGAACTCCCGCTGCGTGAGCTGGTGGGCGGCGTAGCTGACATGCAGTTGTTCCAACGTGTCGGCCACGGCCGAACAGGCCGTCACCGCCACCCCCAGCGGGGTGTTGACTTCATGCGACACGCCGGCCACCAGCGCGCCCAGCGAGGCCAACTTCTCAGTGTTGTGGAGGTGGTCGCGCGCCAGTTCGAGCTCGTGCAGGCTGGCGCGCACACGTTGCTCGGCCAGCACATGGGCCGTGATCAGGCGCGAGATGTAAAGGCCGAACCAGCCCAGCACCAACACGTAGAGCCCCAGCGCCATCAGTTCGAACTCGACGTGGCGGCGCGGAAAAATGCCCAGTGACGCCGCTGTCGCCAGGAATTGAGGCAGGAGGTAGGTCCAGACGGCGGAAGTGAACCAGGACAGCGCCAGGGCCCCCACGCACATGTTGCCCACCACGATGGCCACCATGAAGTTGCGCCCGGTGTCGTCGGCATGGCTGAACCACACCCAGATCGCGGTGGACCACAACAAGGACAAGGCGAGTGTGCCCATCAGCACGCGTTGCAAGGCCCAGGGCGTGGCCAGTCGGTAATCACGCTGCCGACGGCGCCACCACACCACCACCACGTAAAGCACCCATGTGGTCTGCAGAAACACCCAACCCGCCATGAAAGGCCAGCCAGCGTCGTCTTGAAAGACCCCCGCCGTCAACAGCGTGAACACGAGATTGACCACCGCCACGAAGGGAATGGTCCGGTGTTGGCTGCACAGGTGCATCGCCCGCACCTCTGGCCAGGGTTCGTTCACCGAGGTGCGCAGCACCTCGTCGGCGTGCCACGCCTCGCGCGCGCCCGCCCACATCGCCTGCCAGCTGCTCATACGTCCCCTCCCTGCCACGCGCGCCGGCCATCCGGGTCCATCCGCGTGATCTTGTATTTTTTCGCGACCCCTAGGTTAACCGCGTTTCAGTCAAACACGATCTCGGCCCGCTGCTGGTGTGCCTGGGCCGCCCAGCTCGCCAGGGCGGCATCGCTGGGGTAGAACAAGGCGCGCTCGTCCAGCTGGATCTCGCAGCGGGCGCCGTGGCGTTCCAGCTCGATGCGCACCGGCAGGCCGCGCACCAGCTCGCCCTGTTCTGTGATTTCGCGCAACGGTGCGAAGGTCTTGACCAGGTCGGCGATGGACGGTGCCATGCCATTGACGGCGACGCGCAGGTACTTGCCGAAGCGGCAGCGCGCGGTGGGCAGGTCCCACACCTGGGTGATCTTGAGCCGCAGCCCGCCGGAAAAGCGGTCGTGCTGCGCCTGGGCCATCACGATGATGAGTTCGTCGTCCTTGAGCAGGCCCTTGTGGGCATTGAGCAGGTTTTCATCGGCCGATGCTTCCAGCATGCCGCTCTTGTCGTCGAGCTTGAACAGGCACAGCTTGCCGCGCTGGCCGTTGATGACGCGCAGGTCGCTGACGATGCCGGCCAGCAGTTGCTGGTCGCGCGAGTCGGTCACGTCGCCCAGCGGCGTGCGGGCGAAGCGGCGCACCTCGCGCACCACCTCGTCGAACAGGTGCCCCGACAAGTAGAAGCCGATGGCGGTCTTCTCGAAGGTCAGGCGCTCCTTCACGCCCCAGGGCAACACGTCGACCAGGCCGGGCTCCTCGGTGCTGGCGCCCGGGCCCTCGTCCATCATGTCGAACAGGCCACCCTGGTTGGCGTTGGCGGCCTGGGCCGAGGCGAAGTCGAAGGCACGCTCTACCGAAGCCAGCAGCGCGGCGCGGTTGAGTTCGATGGCATCGAAGGCGCCCGCCTTGATCAGCGCCTCGACCGTGCGCTTGTTCACGCGCTGCTTGTCGATGCGCACACAGAAGTCGAACAGGCTGGTGAAGGGCCCCGTGCGGTCGCCGAACTCGCCCGAGCCCCGGCCTTCGCGCGCGGCCACGATGGCCTCGATGGCCTGCTGGCCCGTGCCCTTGACGGCGCCCAGGCCGTAGCGGATGACCTTGTCGCTGACCGGCTCGAAGCGGTAGCCGCCCCGGTTCACGTCGGGCGGCTCGAAGCTCAGGCCAAAGTTCTTCTGCGCGTCCTCGAACAGCACCTTGAGCTTGTCGGTGTTGTCCATTTCCACCGTCATGTTGGCGCAGAAGAACTCGGCCGTGAAATGCACCTTGAGCCAGCCGGTGTGGTAGGCCAGCAGCGAGTAGGCGGCGGCGTGCGACTTGTTGAAGCCGTAGCCCGCGAATTTTTCCATCAGGTCGAAGACCTCGTCGGCCTTGTCCTGCGGGATGCCGTGGGTGGCCAGCGCACCGGCGCGGAATTTCTCGCGGTGCTCGGCCATCTCCTCGGCCTTCTTCTTGCCCATGGCGCGACGCAGCAGGTCGGCGCCGCCCAGCGAGTAGCCGCCCAGGATCTGCGCGGTCTGCATCACCTGCTCCTGGTAGACCATGATGCCGTAGGTCTCGCTGAGCATGTCGGCCACGGCCGGGTGCGGGTACTCGACCTCCTCGCGTCCGTGCTTGCGGGCCACGAAGCTGGGGATCAGGTCCATGGGACCAGGGCGGTAGAGCGCATTGAGCGCGATCAGGTCCTCCAACCGGCTGGGCTTGGCGTCGCGCAGCATGCCCTGCATGCCGCGGCTTTCAAACTGGAACACGGCTTCGGTCTTGCCCTCGGAGAACAGCCGGTAGGTGGCCTTGTCGGTGAGCGAAATGTTCTCGAAGGCAAAGTTTTCCTGCCCCTTGTGCCGCTGGACGATGAATTCCTTGGCGATCTCCAGGATGGTCAGCGTCGCCAGTCCCAGGAAGTCGAACTTGACCAGGCCCACGGCCTCCACATCGTCCTTGTCGTACTGGCTCACCGCCGACTCGCTGCCAGGCTGCTGGTAGAGCGGGCAGAAGTCGGTGAGCTTGCCCGGCGCGATCAGCACGCCACCGGCGTGCATGCCGATGTTGCGGGTCATGCCTTCGAGCTTTTGCGCCAGCTCGATCAGGGTCTTGACATCTTCTTCCTTCTCGATGCGCTCGGCCAGCACCGGCTCCATCTCGATGGCGTAGTTGTTCTTGTCGCCCTCCTTCTTGGGCACCGGCGGGTACTGCAGCGTGACACTCATGCCCGGCTTGTTGGGGATGAGCTTGGAGATGCCGTCGCAGAAGCCGTAGGGGAAGTCCAGCACGCGGCCCACGTCGCGGATGGCCGCACGCGCGGCCATGGTGCCGAAGGTGGCGATCTGGCTGACCGCGTCCTTGCCGTACTTGTCCTTCACGTAGTCGATCACGCGGTCACGGTTGGACTGGCAGAAGTCGATGTCGAAGTCGGGCATGGACACCCGCTCCGGATTCAGGAAACGTTCGAACAGCAGGTTGTACTCCAGCGGATCGAGGTCGGTGATCTTGAGCGCGTAGGCCACCAGCGAGCCCGCACCCGAGCCCCGGCCCGGCCCCACCGGACAGCCGTTGTTCTTGGCCCACTGGATGAAGTCGCCCACGATCAGGAAGTAGCCCGGAAAACCCATCTTGAGGATGGTGTTGAGCTCGAATTCCAGCCGTTCCACATAACGCGGCCGCTGCGCCTCGCGCTGGGCCTCGTCGGGGTAGAGGTGGCTCAGGCGCTCCTCCAGGCCTTCGAAGGACACGTGGCGGAAGTAGTCCTCGGTGGACAGTATCTGGCCGTTGACCGGCGGGATGGGGAAGTTGGGCAACTGCGGCTTGCCCAGCACCAGGCTGAGGTTGCAGCGGCGCGCGATCTCCAGCGTGTTGGCCACGGCGCTGGGCACGTCGGCGAACAGCGCCGCCATCTCGGCCGCGCTCTTGAAATACTGCTCGCGTGTGAACTTGCGCACGCGGCGCTGGTTGCCCAGGATCTCGCCTTCGGAAATACAGACCCGCGCCTCATGCGCCTCGTAGTCCTCGGCCAGCGGAAACTGCACCGGGTGGGTGGCCACCACCGGCAGACCCAGGCGGGCCGCCAGCGGCACGGTGGCCAGCACGTGGCGCTCGTCGTCGGGTCGGCCAGCGCGCTGCAACTCCAGGTAGAAGCGGTGGGTGAAGGTGCCGGCGATCTGCAGCGCCACGTCGGCGGCGCGTTGGGCATCACCGGCCAGCAAGGCTTGGCCCACCGGCCCGACGTGGGCACCCGAGAGCATGATCAGTCCGCCATTGAGTTCCTGCAGCCACTCCCACTTGACCAGGGCCACGTCGCGCACCACGTTGCGCGTCCACGCACGCGCCAGGATTTCGCACAGGTTGAGGTAGCCCTCGTGGCTTTGCGCCAGCAGCAGCACGCGCGGCAGCGGTTGCACGTTCTGGCCGGGTCCGGGGACGGCGGCGGCGTCGGAACCCAGGCCTTGCAACACCACCTCGGCCCCCAGCACGGGCTTGATGCCAGCGCCACGCGCGCCCTTGTAGAACTTGATGGCACCGAACAGGTTGCTGAGGTCGGTGATGGCGAGGGCGGGCTGGCGGTCGGCGGCGGCGGCGGACACCGCGTCGTCGATGCGCACGGTGCCGTCGACGACGGAGAATTCGGTGTGGAGACGGAGGTGAACAAACATGGACTCATTTTAGGGAGCTTGAGGTGCGGTCTAACCTTGCACATTCGACCTCGCGCCCGAGAGCACAGGGTGCCTGGCTCCGCGGCTGTCCCCCGGGCGCCGTGCGCCCTCCTCCTTGATGCCGCTGCGCCAGACACCTTGCGCTCTCAGGCAGCCAGCGTGATGGCGGGCCAACATGGGCGCGCCACCCTCACTCCAGATCGCGGTGGCAGCGTGCCCTGTGCAGCGGCATAAAGGAGGAGCCGGCGCAGCCGGCGGGGGACAGCCGCGGAACAGGGCACGCTGCCGCCCCGGTCCAGCGAGGTAAGGCCTCAAAAAAACCTCACTCCCGCAAAATCCCCAGCACCTCGGAATGGAACTCGCGCCGGTACAGGATGAGCACCACCAGCAGCGTGCCCCCCACCATGGCCAGCGGCGAGAAAAACCAGGCCAGGGCGGCGAACGAAAAATAATAGGCGCGCAGGCCATCGTTGAAGGTTTCGGCCGCCGCGCCCACCATGTCGGACGCACGCCGGGCGAAACGCTCGCGGTCGAACTTGCCGGACTCGAAGTCCTTGGGATCGGGCAAGCCCCCGATCAGCAGCGACACGAAGGTGTATTGCCGCATGGACCACGAAAAGCGGAAAAACGCGTAGACAAAGACCGCGAGCAACACCAGCACCTTGAGCTCCAGCACCGCCAGCGAGGTGGATTGCGCGAAAGGCATTTCGCTGACCATCTCCACCGCCTTCTCGGTCGTGCCCAGCACCGCGAACAGACCACCGATGATCAGGATGGACGTGGAGCAGAAAAAGGCCGGCGTCTGCGACAGGCTCTGGGTGATCAGGCCGTCGAGCATGCGCGGGTCGCGCTCGGTGGCCTGCAGCATCCAGAATCCCCGGAAACGGTTGGTCGTGCTCAGCAAGGACGGCGCCTTGGCGCCCCAGGCCTTGGCGAACCAGGCGTAGCCGGCCCACAACCCCACAAAACAGGCCAGTGCGAGCCAATCCGGCCAGGGAAGCAGTGCAATGAACTTCATGGCGCCGGATATTACGTCGGTCGCGCCGGCTGTGGTCGTCAGCCCTTGAATTTCGCCGCCAGCGCGGCCACCCGCTCACCCAGCAGGCGGGCGCTTTCCAGATCGCCCTCGCTCATTTCGTGGGCGCCGGCGTCGGCCGGGGTCTGGCCCATCACGCCGGCATGGGCGCCCAGGTAGTTGGCGTCGCAGCGTTTCGACGCCTTGGTGTTGTGGAAATTCACGCCATTGCCCACCCACAGGCCACCGTGCTGCATGGCCAGGGTGAACAGGTAGTCCAGCGTCGACTGCTTGTCGCCGTTGAGGTTGGCGCTGTTGGTGAAGCCGGCGAAGAGCTTGTCCTTCCAGGCCTGGGTGTACCAGGCTTTGCTGGAGGCATCGGCAAAACGCTTGAACTGCCAGCTCACATTGCCCATGTAGGTGGGCGCGCCCATGACGATGGCGTCGGCCTCGCGCAGCGCCTCCCAGCCGCCCTCGGGCAGTTGGCCATCGGCATCGATGGCCAGCAGTTCGGCGTCCGCGCCCAGCGCGACGGCCTGGGCCAGGCGTTGGGTATGCCCGTAACCCGAGTGGTAGACCACCAGCACCTTGGCCATCGTCCTGCTCTCCTGTGGCGTGGAAACGGCGTGCCGCCGATCAGGGTCCGCTCAGGGTTCGAGGTCGAACACCAGCACCTCGGCGCCCCTGCCCTCGGTCAGCACCAGGCGCGATTCTCCCTCGATCCGCGCCGCATCGCCGCCCTGCAACGCCTGGCCGTTGACGGTGAGCGATCCGCGCACCAGGTGCACATAGGCCTTGCGCGCCGGGTCCAGTGCCAGTTCGGCCTGCTCATCACCGTCGAACAGGCCGGCATAGAGCGAAGCGTCGGCGTTGATGCTGACCGAGCCCTCGGCACCCGTGCGCGAGGCCACCAGGCGCAGGCGGCCGCGCTTGTCCTCGTCTGAAAAGCGCTTCTGCTCGTAGCCGGGTTTGATGCCGGTGAACTTGGGCAGCAGCCAGATCTGCAGGAAGTGGGTGGTCTGGTTGGGGGCGTGGTTGAACTCGCTGTGCATGACGCCGGTACCCGCGCTCATGCGCTGCACATCGCCCGGGGGAATGCCCTTGACGTTGCCCATGCTGTCCTTGTGCGCGAGTTCACCCGACAGCACGTAGCTGATGATTTCCATGTCGCGGTGGCCGTGCGTGCCAAAACCGGTGCCGGGCGCGATGCGGTCTTCGTTGATCACCCGCAGGTTGCCCCAGCCCATGTGGGCCTGGTCGTGGTAGCCGGCGAACGAGAACGAATGGAAGCTCTTGAGCCAGCCGTGGTCGGCATAGCCGCGTTCCTGGGATCGTCTGAGGGTCAACATGGTCGTGCTCCTGTGTGTGTGTGTGTGTGTGTGTGTTGTGGCATCTACTGTAGACAGCCGGGCCCCTGGCCGGAGGCTATGCCTTTGATGCCATCATTCAAATTTTCTGAATAAAATCCGGCACATCATGCAAAACACACGCGGGGCGCTGTCGCCCGAGAACCTGCACCTGATCGACACCGTGGCCCGCCTGGGCAGCATGGCGGCAGCGGCACGTGATCTGGGCCTGGTGCCCAGCGCCCTGACCTACCGCGTGCGCCAGGTGGAGGACGCGCTGGACGTGCTGCTGTTCGACCGCAGCGCGCGCCGCGCCAAGCTCACGCCGGCCGGCGCCGAGCTGCTGCGCGCTGGCGAACACCTGCTGCACGAACTCGATGCGGTGGCGCAGCGGGTCAAACGCATCGCCACCGGCTGGGAGCCCCAGCTCACCATCGCTGCCGACGCCATCATCGCCCGCACCACCCTGTTCGAGCTGTGCGAGGCCTTCTACACACTGGGCGCCCCCACCCAGCTCAAGCTGCGCACCGAAACCCTGACCGGCACCTGGGAGAGTGTGCTCAGTGGCGCCGCCGACCTGGCGCTGGGGGTGTCCGCCGACCTCACGCCTTCCACCGGCATCGAGTTGACCGACATGGGGCAACTGCCCTTCGTCTTCGTGGTGGCGCCCCACCATCCGTTGGCCGCGCTGGAGGGCCGCCTGAGCGACGCCCAGCTGCAGCCGCACCGCGTGGTGGCCGTGGCCGACAGCACGCAGCGTGGACGCAGCATCAGCCTGGGCATCTTGCCAGGCCAGGACGTGCTGACCGTGCCCACGATGCAGCACAAGCTCGAAGCGCAGCTGCGCGGCCTGGGCTGCGGTTTCCTGCCCCAGCCGCTGGTCCAGCCCTACATCGACGCCGGGCTGCTGGTGATCAAGGCGGTGGCCCGGCCCAGCCGCGTGATACGGGTGGCCTACGCCTGGCGCGTGAGCGGCCAGAGCCGCAACGACGACGGCCGGGCCCTGCGCTGGTGGCTGGAGCAATTGCGCCATCGCAACACCCGACAGGCCCTGCTGGAAAACCACCACCGCAGCTGACGTGGTGGCTGTTACAGTGGCCTGAACAACTCTGCACAGTGACCATGAACAAGAAGCGCCCCTCCGCCCCCAAAGCCACCCGTCCTCCGGACGACACCGCCACCTCTTCCACGCCGACGCGGCACATCGCCATCGTGGGCGCAGGCCTGGCCGGCGTGGTGTGCGCCCGCACCCTGGTGCAGGCCGGCCACCGCGTCACGCTGTTCGAAAAAAGCCGCGGCGTCGGCGGCCGCATGGCGACCCGCCAGACCGAGTTCGGCGGCTTTGACCACGGTGCACAGTACTTCACCGTGCGCGACCAGCGCTTTGTGCAGTTGCTCAAGACCGTGCCCCAGCTGGCCCGGCCCTGGAGCGCCAACACCGTGCGCGTGCTCGACGAACTCGGCCACGTGCTGGCCAGCGCGCCGCCGCCCACCGAGGCGCACTTCGTGGCCTCGCCCGGCATGAACGCCCTGGTGGGCCACTGGGCCCAGCCGCTGGCCGACGGCTCGCTGCGGGCTGAAACGCGGCTCGAAACCTGCGTCACCCACATCGGGCGCGACGCCCTGGACGCCACCCGCTGGCAACTGCGCACCGAAGGCCCGGGCGATGCCCAGCAGGTCCACGGCGGCTTCGACCAGGTGCTGCTCGCCATCCCCCACGTGCAAGCCGACAGCCTGCTGCGCGCCAGCGGCCTGGTGCCGGCGCTGCGCAAGGCCTTGTCGCATGTGACCGTGGCCCCGTGCTGGACGCTGATGGTGGCCTACCCCAACGCCATGCAGCCCGGTCTGAGCCACCTGGGACCCCACTGGAACGCCGCC
Source organism: Hydrogenophaga sp. OTU3427 (assembly GCF_038440225.1). NCBI lineage: Bacteria > Pseudomonadati > Pseudomonadota > Betaproteobacteria > Burkholderiales > Comamonadaceae > Hydrogenophaga > Hydrogenophaga sp. OTU3427. The sequence continues at coordinate 80,472 of NZ_JASATI010000015.1, forward strand.
CGCAGCACCCACCACCGCATCAGTTGGCTGGCGCGCGAATCGAGCAAGCCCGGCCGCAGCCCGATCGAACGCTGGACCGTGCAGGCCAGCCCGGCCTGGTCGGCCGAACACCTGGACGACGATGCCGACCGCGTCAAGGCCAAGATGCTCAAGGGCTTCGCCCAGATCACCGGCATTCGCGCCGAACCCAGCCACGCCGTGGCCCACCTCTGGCGCTACGCCCAGACCCAGCAGCCCCTGGGCCAGTCCTACCTGTGGGATGCCCAGACCGGCATTGGCCTGTGCGGCGACTGGTGCCTGGGCCACCGCGTTGAAAACGCCTTCGTGTCGGGCCTGGAGCTGGCACTGAAAGTGGCCTGACCTGCGGCTGTGACAACGAGCGCCGTCGGGCCGCCCCAAAGCGCGAGCGCGCCACTGGGAAACAGCGAAGCACACGCCGCGGTGAACGCGGGGGCAAGCCACACCGGTCGGTTCGCGCCCTCGCCCACCGGGCCACTGCACGCCGGCTCGCTCGTGGCCGCGCTGGCCAGCTGGCTGGACGCCCGTGCGCACCACGGCCGCTGGCTGGTGCGCATCGAAGACGTGGACACACCGCGCTGCGTGCCCGGCGCCGATGCCCTGATCCTCCAGCAGCTGGCCGTCTGTGGCCTGGTCAGCGACGGCCCGGTGCTGTGGCAATCGCAGCGCGACACCGTCTACCAGCAAGCGCTGGAGCGCCTCATCTCCCGGCAGCTGGCCTACCCCTGCGCCTGCTCGCGCAAGGACATCGTGCAGGCGCTGGCCGCTCAGGGCGCGGGCAAGCCACGCCACGGCGAACTGGTCTACCCCGGCACCTGCCGCCCCGAAAACGGCGGCCTGCGTGGCCGGACAGCCCGTGCCTGGCGCTTGCGGATGGACCCGGCGCATGGCCCCGTGCGCTGGACCGACCGCCGCCTGGGCGAGCAGGCGCAGGACGTGGCCACCGAGGTCGGCGACATCGTGCTCAAACGGGCCGATGGCCTGTGGGCCTACCAGCTCGCCGTGGTGGTGGACGATGCGGCCCAGGGCGTCACCCACGTGGTGCGTGGCGAAGACCTGGCCGACAACACGCCTCGCCAGATCCTGCTGCAGGCCGCCCTGGCCCTGCCACGGCCGGCCTATCTGCACACGCCGCTGGTGCGCGATGCCCATGGCGACAAGCTCAGCAAGCAGACCGGGGCTCCCGCGCTGGATGTCTCGGACCCGCTGGCCGCGCTCAACGCCGCCGCGGCCTGCCTGGGGCTGTCCCCGGCCACTGGCGAGGTGTCCGCCGCACTGGCCGGCTGGACCGGCGCCTGGGCACAACGGTGGGGCATGGCCGCGGCCACCTAAAATCGGGGGCTTGACACACCCCACCATGACCGAACCCAACGACTCCCCCGACGTGGCCGCCGCGGCGCCACCTTTCCTGCGCGTCATCAAGAGCTACGTGCTGCGCGCCGGCCGCACCACCGCCGGCCAGGCCCGGGCCTACGAGCTGTTCGGCCCACAATTCCTGCTGCCCTATGCCCCGGCGCCGCTGGACACCGCCGCCGCCTTTGGCCGCAGCGCACCGCTGATCCTGGAAATCGGCTTTGGCATGGGCGACGCCACGGCCCACATCGCGCAGGTGCGGCCGGACGACAACTTCCTGTGCTGCGAGGTGCACGAACCCGGCGTCGGCGCCCTGCTCAAACACGTGGGCGACAAGGGCCTGCGGAACATCCGCATCATCCGCCACGACGCGGTCGAGGTGCTGGACCACATGCTGCCCGAGGTCAGCCTGGACGGCGTGCACATCTTTTTTCCCGATCCGTGGCACAAGACCCGCCACCACAAGCGCCGCCTGATCCAGCCGGCCTTCGTGGCCCGCCTGGCCCGCCACATCAAACCGGGCGGCTACCTGCACCTGGCGACCGACTGGGAACCCTATGCCCAGCAGATGTTGGAGGTGCTGCGCGCCGAACCGCTGCTGGCCAACACCGTGACCGACTACGCACCCAAGCCAGCCTACCGGCCGCTGACCAAGTTCGAGAACCGGGGCCTCAAGCTGGGCCACGGCGTCTGGGACCTGGTGTTCGTCAAGCGCTGAAAGCGACCCGGTTGCGCCCGTCCAGCTTGGCCTCATAGAGCAAGACATCGACGCGCGACAACAGGCGTTCGCTGTCTTCACCGGGGCGGCAGACCGTGACGCCGAAGCTGGAAGTCACGCGCAGCACCAGGCCCCCGGCGGCCTCGACGGATTCTGCCGCGATACATTCGCGCAGGCGCTCGGCCGTGGCCACCGCGGCCTCCAGGGTGGTCTCGGGCAGAACCACCAGGAACTCCTCGCCGCCGTAGCGCGCCATCCAGTCGACACCCCCGCGCAGCGTCTCGCGCACACGCTGGGCCATGTGGCGCAGCACCACATCGCCAACCGGATGGCCATGGGTGTCGTTGATCTGCTTGAAGTGGTCGAGGTCGACAAACAGCACCGCCAGCGGCCGGCCGTAGCGTTGCGCGCGCTCCACCTCGGACGGCAGGCGCTCGTCGATGCTGCGGCGGTTGTAGACGCCGGTCAGCGCGTCGGTCATGGACAGGCGGTGGATTTCCTGCACCAGCTCTTCCAGTTGCCGGGTGCGTTCAGCCACCAAGCTGTCGAGGTTGGCGATGTGGCCGCGCAAACCGGCCTGCAGCTTGCCGAAACCCTCGGCCAGCACATCGATCTCGTCCCGGTGGCCTTGGCGCGGTACCCGCGCGATCTCCAACGGCGCCATCAGCCGGTCGGGCGTGAGCTGGGCGGCAAACTGCGCCATGCCCTGCAATGGACGGTGCAGCTCGCGCCGGAGCAGCACCGCGATCAGCACGCAGACCACGGCGGTGAACAAGCCATACCCCAGCAGCACCTGCAAGGCGTTGTGGACCACGGTGTCGCGCAGGTACTGGGGGTCACCCACCAGTTCGAGCGTGCCCACGGGCAGGCCGCCCTGCGGCGCCGAAATCGACAGGGTCTGGGTCGGCGGGGTGTCGGCCAGCCGCAGGTCGCCGCCCTCGAACACCTGCCCGGTGCTGGCGCGCAGGCGCACGTAGCCGATCTCGGGCCAGCTCGCGATCGCCTTCACCTGCAGTTGCACCGCCCGCGGTTCGATGTCCCACAAGGCCACGCCCAGCAGCGGCACGTGGGTGCTGCCCACCAGCTCCACCACCTCGGCCAGGCGGTTGCGGTGCTGGTGCCACAGTGCCCAGGTCTGTACCGCCAGCACCACGGCCACACTCAGCAGCGCCAGCCACACCGTGTGGCGGACCAGCCGCTGCGCGATCGATCGGAACTTGGGCGTTGACATGGGACAGGCGTCGGGCGCAGTTCAGCGCAACAGCTGCTCGAAGCCGAAGTCGTAGCGCCGCAGACGGGGATTGCGTGCCTTGCTGTAGCGGCTGAAATCGATCTGGTCGAGGTTGTCGCCAAAACGCGCCATGAACACGGCCGCCGACTTCGGGGTGAACAGCGCGAACATGGAACGCTCAAGGGTCAGGCCCTCGTCCTTGAAATCGCGCCCGCGGTGAAAGTCGTGGATCATCACCAGCGCCCACGCGCCGGTGATGAAATGCCCTCCGGCCAGTGCCGCCAGGCGACCCGAGCGCAGGGCGTCCATGGCCTCCCGCGAGGTGTTGATGCCGCTGAACCAGGCGTCCTTGCCCGGCGTGCCGCCTCGTTGCTCCCAGGCCGACATGGCGCCAAAGGCCATGAGGTCGTTGCCCGCCCACACCAGGCGCGCATCGGGGTGGCGCTGCCACAGCCAGGCCGCCTGTTCGGCGGCCTTCTCGCGCGACCAGTTGGCATAGACCTCCTGCGCGATCACCACGTCGCCGGCCTCGTTCACCGCGCGCAGCATGCCTTCGTTGCGCAGGACGGACGAGGTGGTGCTGCGGTCGCCAGCGATCACCAGCAGGTGCAGCTTGCCGTCGGCCGCGCGCGCGCCGGCCGCGCGGCCCTTGGCGATCAGGGTCTTGGCCGTCAGGTAGCCGGCGTCCTGGGCACGCGGCTCCAGCGAGCCGATCCAGTCCGGATGCCGTTCGCGCGGGCCCCCGGTCTGCTGCTCCAGCTCGCCCTGCGGGCGGCTGTAGGCCATGAAGCTGCGGATGCCGCTGCCGTCGAAGATGCGCAGCAATTCGGGCGCCGTGCCGTAGTCGTTGGAGAACACCACGTAGTCGGGCCGGTCCTCGGGCGCGCGGGCCACCAGCGCACGGGCAAAGGCCAGCGCCCGCAGGTGTTCCCGCTCGGCATAGAAGACCTCCAGGGACTGCCCCAGGCTGCGCGCGGCCGCCTGCATGGACTGGCTCGCCGCGACCCAATAGGCCTCGTCGGACTTGCCGGGGTTGATGAAGGCCACCCGCTGGGCCCAGGCCGAACCGCCGGACAGCAAGCACAGGCCCAGCACCCAGGCCAGCGCGGTCCCCATCGTTCGTATTGTTTTTGCTTTCAACATGTTCCTCCGCCCCCAATCCGGGCTCCCACCGGTCCGGGCACAATGCCAACTGTAACAAGTCGGCGGCGCCCGCCCCGAGCGCCCCCTGCCCCTTCCCCCGATTTCCCATGACACGCGCCCCCCGCCCCGCCAGCATTCCGCCCCGTGGCGGCCTCTCCGCCAGCGCCGTGGCCTTGCCGGGCGGCGGGCCCTGGACCAGCGTGCTCGACTTCCTGGCCTGGCGCCTGCCCACCCTGGGCCGCGACACCTGGGCCGCGCGCATGAGCGCCGGCGAGGTGCTGGACGAAGCGGGGGTTCCGCTGCCGCCCGGCGCCGCGTTCCGCCCCAACGCCCGCCTCTGGTACTACCGCTTCGTCGAACAGGAACCGCCGGTGGCCGAAGCCGAGACCGTGCTGTTCCGGGACGACTGGCTGGTGGTGGCCGACAAGCCCCATTTCATGCCGGTGGTGCCCGGTGGCCGCTATGTGCGCAACAGCCTGCTGGTGCGCCTGCGCGAACGTCTGGACCTGCCCGAACTCAGCCCGCTGCACCGCATCGACCGCGAAACCGCCGGCCTGGTGGCCTTCGCGGTACAGCCCCACACGCGGGCCGCCTACCAGGCCCTGTTCCGTGACCGCGCGGTGCACAAAAGCTACGAGGCCGTGGCCGGCTGGCGCGACGACCTCGCCCTGCCCCACCTGCAGCGCAGCCGGCTGGAGCCGGTCGACGGCTTCTTCACCATGAGGGAAGTGGCGGGCTCGCCCAACAGCGAAACCCGGGTGGAACTGCTGGAGCGCCAGGGCGGCCTGGCCCGCTACCGGCTGTTGCCGCTGACAGGCAAGCGCCACCAGCTGCGGGCCCACATGCAGGCCCTGGGCCTGCCCCTGGTGGGCGACCGTTTCTACCCCCGGGTGCTGCCTGCCGACGAACCCGACGACACCCAACGCCCCCTCCAACTGCTGGCCCAGGCGCTGGCCTTCGACGACCCGCTCACCGGCACTCACCGGCGTTTTGAAAGCCAGCGCCGGCTGCTGCCGCTGTGGGCCCTGGCCGGGTCGGCGATCAGCCCTTGACGCTCAGGCCTTGATTTCGCGGGCCGTGATCTGGTACTTGAAATCGTCGGGCGCGTAGGAATCCAGGCGCTCGCCGCCGGTCTCGGCCGTGGGGTACATGAAGAAGCCCAGCTCCGGCCCCTTGGCCTGGGGCAGCTCGATGTCGTGGCCCATGTTCCAGGCCATCCAGTTGCCTTCCCAGCCGCCGAACAGCCGCTGGTTGACCGGTGCCACCACCGGGTGCTGGGTGGTCTTGATCCACTCGGGCGTCTCCAGGCGCATGACCTTGGCCACATCGGCCGGGTCCATGGCCACCCAGCCCCATCCGGCCAGGTGCACCTCGGCGCGGCAATGTTGCGCGCCCTTGAGGCTGGCCGGGTTGCCGCTCAGCTCCTTGTAGCCAAACGCCGACGGCGCCAGGCGGATGCCGTACACGTCACGGGCCGGCAGACCGACCGAGCGGCACAGGCCGACAAACAGGGCATTGAGGTCGGCGCACTTGCCGCCCAGGCTGCCGGTCTCCAGCATGGTCTTGATGTCGCCTTCGCCACAGCCACGCACCTTGGGGTCGCGGAAGGTGTTGTTCACCACCCAGTTGTAGATGGCCTGGGCCTTCTGCACATCGGTGCGGGCGCCCTGGGTGGCCGCCAGCGCCGTGCGGCGCACGATGCCATCGGTGGGCAGCAGCTGGGTGGGTTGGGTCCAGAAACGCAGCGAGGCCGCGTCCTCGGCCGGCGCCGACTTGCTGGACCAATCGACCGCGCGGCTGCGGGTCGACACCCGGCTGGTCAGTTCGACGAAGGGCTGTGCCACGCCAGCGTCGAACCGCACGTGCAACATGCGCACGCCGTAGCGGCCATCGTCGGCCAGGCGCGCCTGGCCATTGCTGCGGAAATCGCTGGTCAGAGAGCGCTGCCACTCGCTTTCGACCGCCGGCAAGGGCAGCCACACCTGGGTGGCGCCCTGCGGCTTGGTGATGTCGACGCGGGTGGTCACGTCGAAGGTGCGCCAGTCGCCTGGTTGGGGCTTGAATTCGCTGCGGACGGGTGCGGTGGCCTGGGCCAGCGCGGCGTGGAACGGAAACGCGGGCAGCGCGGCGGCCGCGGACGCGGCAGCCGTGCGCCGCAAAAAGGCGCGGCGATCGGTGGTCATGAAGAGAACTCCGGAATAGAAAAAATGACCAGGGCGTCTGTAAAAGGACACCCCGAAATCAGCAGCCCATTATCGCCGCAGCAAGGCTTCTATCCAGCCCAGCGCCTCGTTGCTGCTCCAATCCACCTCACCCCGTATGCGCCGGCGCGCGCGGCCGGCCGTGTCGATGAGGATGGTGGAGGGGAACACCCGCACGCCCCAGGCACGAGCGATTTCTCCTTGGGGATCCAGCGCCATGGGCAGGGTCACGCCGGCGGCCTGGGTGAACTGCGCGATCTTGCGCGGACCTTCCTTGAAGTTCAGGCCCAGCACGGCCACACGGTCCTCGCCCAGGACCTCGGGCAGCTGCTGCAAGGTGGGCATCTCGGCGCGGCAAGGCTCGCACCAGCTGGCCCAGAAGTTCAGCACCAGCACCCGGCCCTTGAAGTCGGCCAGCGTCAGGCGCCGGCCCGTCAGATCCAGCGCGTCAAGCGACGGTGTGGGCATGCGGCGCGGCCAGTCGGTGGCCTCGAAACTGGCGTGGGCGTGCGGCAGCAGCGCCCAGGCGCCCAGGCTGGCGCCAGCGGCGCGCAGGGCCAGACGCCGCTGGGCGTTCACAGGCGCTCGGCCACCCAGGCCTGCACCGAAGCCAGGGCCTGGGGCAGCGCGGCCGCATCGGTGCCACCGGCCATGGCCATGTCGGGCTTGCCGCCGCCCTTGCCACCCACCTGCTGCGCCACAAAGTTCACCAGCTCGCCGGCCTTGACCTTGGCCATGCTGTCGGCCGTCACGCCGGCGGCCAGCTGCACCTTGCCACCGTCCACGGCGGCCAGCACGATGGCAGCGGACTTGAGCTTGTCCTTGAGCTTGTCCATGGTGTCGCGCAGGGTCTTGGCGTCGGCGCCGTTGAGCACCGCGGCCAGCACCTTGATGCCCTTGACATCCACGGCCTGCGCCATCAGTTCGTCGCCCTGGCTGGAGGCCAATTTGCCCTTGAGGGTCGCGACTTCCTTCTCCAGGGCCTTGACCTGCTCCAGCGTCTGGCCGATGCGGGCCGTGAGTTCGGCGGTGGGTGCCTTGAGCACACCGGCGGCCTGGGCCACGGTGTCCTCCAGCGACTGCAGGTAGCCCAAGGCGTTGGCGCCGGTGATGGCCTCGATACGGCGCACGCCCGCGGCCACGCCGCTTTCGCCCACCACCTTGAACAGGCCGATGTCGCCGGTGCGGCCCACGTGGGTGCCGCCACAGAGTTCGCGGCTGGAGCCGATGTCGAGCACACGCACGGTGTCGCCATACTTCTCGCCAAACAGCATCATGGCGCCGGTCTTCTGGGCCGACTCGATGTCCATCAGGCGAGCCTGGGTCGCGGCATTGGCCAGGATCTCGGCGTTGACCTGGGCTTCGATCGCACGGATCTGGGCATCGGTCACGGGTGCGTTGTGGGCGAAGTCGAAACGGGTGCGTTCGGCGTTGACCAGCGAGCCTTTTTGCTGCACGTGGGCGCCCAGCACTTCGCGCAAGGCCTTGTGCATCAGGTGGGTGGCGCTGTGGTTGCGCACGGTGGCGGCGCGCAGATCCAGGTTGACGCTGGCGGTGACCGTGTCGCCCACGGCCAGCGTGCCCTGTGCCATGGTGCCATGGTGGCCAAACACGTCGGACTTGATCTTCTGCGTGTCGCCCACCGTGAAGGTGGCCGAGCCGCTGGTGATGACACCCTCGTCACCCACCTGGCCGCCGCTCTCCGCGTAGAAGGGGGTGGTGTCCAGCACCACGACACCTTGCTGGCCGGCCTTGAGCGCGGCCACGGGCGTGCCGTCCAGGTACAGGGCCAGCACCTTGGCGGGGGCTTGCAGCTGTTCGTAACCGACGAAGCTGTTGCCGGCGCCGGTGTACTCCAGCGCCTTGTCCATCTTGAACTTGCCGGCGGCGCGGCCCTTGGCCTTTTGCGCCTCCATGGCCGCATGGAAGCCGGCTTCGTCCACGCTCAGGCCACGCTCGCGGCAGACGTCGGCCGACAAATCCAGCGGGAAGCCGTAGGTGTCGTGCAGCTTGAAGGCCACCTCGCCCGGCAGCACCTGGGCGCCGTCGGCCAGGGCCGCATCGAGGATTTCCATGCCGTTGGCCAGGGTCTCGTAGAAACGCTCTTCCTCGGCCTTGAGCACCTCGGTGATGCGCTGCGCCTGGCTCGCCAGGTTGGGGTAGGCGTCGCCCATCATGCGCACCAGATCGGGCACCAGCTTGTGGAAGAACGGCGTCTTCTGGCCCAGCTTGTAGCCGTGGCGGATGGCGCGGCGCACGATGCGACGCTGCACGTAGCCGCGGCCTTCGTTGCTGGGGATCACGCCGTCGCTGATGAGGAAGGACGTGGCGCGGATGTGGTCGGCAATGACCTTGAGCGAGGGGTTGCTCAGGTCGGCCGTGCCGGTCTCGCGGCCGGCGGCCCGGATCAGCGCGTCGAAGATGTCGATCTCGTAGTTGCTGTGCACGTGCTGCAGGATGGCGGCCAGGCGCTCCAGGCCCATGCCGGTGTCCACGCAGGGCGCGGGCAGCGGCGTGACGGCGCCGGTCTCGTCCATGTTGAACTGCATGAACACGTTGTTCCAGATCTCGATGAAGCGGTCGCCGTCTTCGTCGGGGCTGCCCGGGGGGCCACCAGGGATGTGGTCGCCGTGGTCGTAGAAGATTTCCGAGCAGGGACCACAGGGGCCGGTGTCGGCCATCATCCAGAAGTTGTCGCTCTTGTAGCGGCCGCCCTTGTTGTCGCCGATGCGGATCACGCGCTCGGGCGGCAGGCCGATCTCCTTGGTCCAGATGTCGAAGGCCTCGTCGTCCTCGGCGTAGACCGTGGCCAGCAGGCGCTCCTTGGGCAGCTTGTAGACCTCAGTCAGCAGTTCCCAGGCCCACTTCAGGCTCTCGCGCTTGAAGTAGTCGCCAAAGGACCAGTTGCCCAGCATCTCGAAAAAGGTGTGGTGGCGGGCGGTGTAGCCCACGTTTTCCAGGTCGTTGTGTTTGCCGCCGGCGCGCAGGCAGGCCTGCACAGAGGCCGCGCGCACGTAGTTGCGCTTGTCCGTGCCCAGGAACACGTCCTTGAACTGCACCATGCCGGAGTTGGTGAACATCAGCGTCGGGTCGTTGCCCGGCACCAGCGGGCTGGACGCCACCACGGTGTGGCCCTTGGCGGCGAAGAAGTCCAGGAAGGTCTTGCGGATGTCGGCAACGGTGATCTTGGTGGTCATGGTGTGAGGGCTTGGAGAAGCAACCCGCCATTTTATCGGCTTGGCCGGGGGCGGTTTGTGTATAACGCGGACCTCCTCCCCCCCGACGGACATCATCCATGCAAACCCCCATCAACCCCTTCAAGCTGGCCATGCGCGAAAAACGCGCCCAGATCGGCCTGTGGGTCGGTATGGCCGACGCCTACGTGGCCGAGCTGCTGGCCACCGCCGGTTTCGACTGGCTGCTGCTCGACGCCGAACACGGCCCGAACGACATCCGCAGCCTGCTGGCCCAGCTGCAGGCCATTCACGGCTACGCCTCGCACCCCATCGTGCGGGTGCCGGTGGGCGACGTGGCGCTGATCAAGCAGGTGCTGGACATCGGCGCCCAGACCGTGCTGGTGCCCATGGTGGACACGCCCGAACAGGCCGCGCTGATGGCGCGCGCCATGCACTACCCGCAGCCCGACGATCCGGACGGCGTTGCCGGCATCCGCGGCATGGCGGGTGCGCGCGGCTCGCGCTGGGGTCTGTACCCCCGCTACGTGCACGAGGCCAATGCCCAGGCCTGCCTGCTGGTGCAGGCCGAAAGTGTGCTGGCCATGGACAACCTGGACGCCATCGCCGCCACCCCCGGCGTGGACGGTGTTTTCATCGGCCCGGCCGACCTGTCGGCCTCCATGGGCCACCCGGGCGACTTCAACCACCCGGCTGTGAAGGCGGCCATCGAGGACGGCATCCAGTGCATCCTGCGGGCCGGCAAGGCGCCCGGCATCCTGAGCCTGGACCCAACCCAGGCCCAACACTGGCTGGACGCCGGTGCCCGTTTCGTGTCCGTGGGCATGGACACGGTGATGCTGGCCAACGCCGCGCGCCAGCTGCGCCAGCGTTTCGCGGGCAGCGTGCCGGCGCCGACGGTCACGGCCTACTGAGCCCCCGGGCCGCAGCCGAGTGGACCCCGCGCGGCGTGGCCACTTGGTCCGGCGCCGGACCGCGCATCGGGGTAAGCTTCCCATTTTTCAGGGACACCCCGCCCTCAGAAGGACAAGCATGGACATGAAGACCTCGCCCCTTGCATCGCTCAAGGACCCCAGCCTGCTCAAGACCGACGCGCTGATCAACGGCCAGTGGGTGGCCGGCAGCAGCCGCTTTGACGTGCTCGATCCCGCCACCGGCCTCAAGCTGGCCGACGTGGCCAACCTGGGCCCGGCCGAGGCCGAAGCGGCCATCGCCGCCGCCGACGCGGCGTGGGCTGGCTGGAAGAACAAGACCGCCAAGGAGCGCAGCATCATCCTGCGCCGCTGGTACGACCTGCTGATGGCCCACCAGGACGACCTCGGCCGCATCATGACCGCCGAACAGGGCAAACCCTTGCCCGAGGCCAAGGGCGAGGTCGCCTACGGCGCGTCCTTCGTGGAGTGGTTCGCCGAGGAGGCCAAGCGCGTCAACGGCGAGACCCTGCCCCAGTTCGACAACAACCGCCGCCTGATGGTGCTCAAGCAGCCCATCGGCGTGTGCGCGGCCATCACGCCCTGGAACTTCCCCCTGGCCATGATCACCCGCAAGGTGGCCCCGGCCCTGGCCGCCGGCTGCCCGGTGGTCATCAAGCCGGCCGAGCTCACGCCGCTGACCGCGCTGGCCGCCGGCGAGCTGGCCCTGCGCGCCGGCATCCCCGCCGGGGTGCTCAACCTCATCACCGCCGACAGCGACAACAGCATCGCCGTGGGCAAGGTCATCTGCGCCAGCGACACCGTGCGCCATCTGAGCTTCACCGGATCCACCGAAGTCGGCCGCATCCTGATGGCGCAGTGCGCGCCCACGGTGAAGAAGATGTCGCTGGAGCTGGGCGGCAACGCACCCTTCATCGTGTTTGACGACGCCGACATCGACAGCGCGGTGGAAGGCGCCTTTGCCAGCAAGTACCGCAACGCCGGCCAGACCTGCGTGTGCTCCAACCGCCTGTACGTGCAGGCAGGTGTGTACGACGCGTTCGTCGAGAAGTTCGCCGCCAAGGTGAAAACCGCCAAGGTCGGCAACGGCTTCGAGGACGGCGTGAACCAGGGCCCGCTGATCGAGGAGGCCGCGCTGGTGAAGGTGCAGCGCCACGTGGACGACGCCGTGGCCAAGGGCGCGCGCGTGGTGGCCGGCGGCAAGCGGCTGGAGGGCCAGTTCTTCGAACCCACCGTGGTGGCCGACGCCACGGCCGACATGTTGTGCGCCCGCGAGGAAACCTTTGGTCCGTTCGCACCGGTATTCAAGTTCACGACCGAGCAGGAAGCGATTGACGCCGCGAACAACACCGAATTCGGGCTCGCCAGCTACTTCTACAGCCGCGACATCGGACGCATCTACCGCGTGGCCGAGGCGCTGGAGTACGGCATGGTGGGCATCAACGTGGGCATCCTGGCCACCGAGCACGTGCCCTTCGGCGGCGTCAAGCAATCGGGCCTGGGCCGCGAGGGATCGCACCATGGCATGGACGACTACGTGGAGATCAAGTACCTGTGCCTGGGGGACATCCTCAAATAGAGCTCCAACGCCACATGCCCCGCTCCGTAGAGCCCGAACGACACCCCATCTCAGGCGTCCAGCTGGTGAGCTTGACGTCGCACGGGGATGCGCGTGGATCTTTCACCGAAATCCACCGAGAGTCCTGGTTCAGCGAACCCCGGCCGGTACAGTGGAACCTGGTGCACTCCCGTGCGGGCAGCTTGCGCGGCATCCACGTGCATGTGCGCCACGGCGACTACCTGGTGGTGAGTGGGGGGAACATGCAGCTCTGCCTGGGTGACCTCCGGGAGCGTTCGAGCACCTATGGCCGCTGGGATCTCGTCGACCTGCGCGCCGAACCGCTGCAGTTGGTGTACGTCCCACCCGGCGTGGCACACGGTTTCTACTTTCCGGTCGCCAGCCACCATCTGTACGGCATGAGCGAATACTGGTGCCCCGAAGAGGAGATGGGTTGTCACTGGGCAGACCCTGCACTGAACCTGGCCTGGCAAGTCAAGGACAGTCCCACCCTGTCCCCCAGGGACAGCCAGCTGGGCACGCTGGCCCATCTGATCGGCCAGATGAAACCCTACCAGCCGCTGCTGGCCTGAGACCCCATGCCCAACCCGCTGGTCACGGTCGTCATCCCCACCTACAACTGCGCCCGAACGCTGAAGCTGGCGCTCGTCAGCGTGCTCGCACAGGATTTCGCCGATTTCGAAATCCAGGTCGTCGGGGACGGTTGCACGGACGACTCCGAGGCCACGGTCAGGGCCCTGAACGACCCCCGCGTGTCCTGGACCAACCTGCCGGCCAACTCCGGCACGCCCAGCGCCCCGCGCAACGAAGGCCAGCGGCGCGGGCACGGCACCTTCCTGGCCTACCTCGGGCACGACGACCTCTGGTTCCCCTGGCATCTGTCGTCCTTGGTCGCCGCGATGGGCCAGGGCCAGGATTTCGCCTACAGCCTGGGCATCAACTACAGCAGGACCACGGAGACCGAAGGCCCCAGGTTTGCATTCACGCTGCCGGCGGCGAACGCCGTCAAGACCGCGATGCTGTCGCCGTCCAACTGGATGATGACCCGAGCCTTCGCGCAGCGGGTTGGACCCTGGAACACACAGCTCGCCTCGGCTGTGGACAAGGAGTTTTTGCTGCGTGCCTGGGAAACCGGCATGCAAACCGGTCGCACCGAACGGCTCAGCGCGATCAAGTTTCCGTCATGGGAATGGGAACCCTACCGCGCGTCTGCCGCGTGTCCCCAGGCCCCGCTGCTGCAGGCCATGCAGGACGACCCGCTGGCGCTGGAACACCGCTTGTTGACTCAACTCGCGACCCATGTGGCCGGTCAACCCTACCAGGTGCGCCCCGCCGAGGATTCACGCTCCGAATTCAGTTGGTCCATGCTGTACCTGCGCGCAGCGCTCATGACCGCCTACGGGCGCCAGCGCTGGCCGCTGAAGCAACTCATCGAGTGGCTGGAAACAAGAAATGCCCGCCAGGCCAGAGGCCTGGAGTCCGCCCCACAACACCCGGGACCACACCACGCGACAGGCACCAGAGACCCTGCGGACGTGCGGTAAACTACACCGTACCGCGGGTGTAGTTCAATGGCAGAACGGCAGCTTCCCAAGCTTCATACGAGGGTTCGATTCCCTTCACCCGCTCCAACCGACACGACACAACAAGGCCTCTGGCGTATCCCCCAGGGGCCTTTTTGTTGGGCGGCCGGCCTCAGCGCAGCAGCGGCTTGAGCGCGGTCAGCAGGCCCAGCAGCATCGGCTGGTGCAGCATGTAGTAGCTCAGGCTCCAGCGGCCCAGCGTGCTCAGTGGCCGTGGTGACGGCCCCGACAGCAGCGACGGCCGCCGCCGCAGCGCCCACCGGCCCGCCAGCAAGCCCGTCCACATCACCCCCAGCCAGGGCAGCACCGGCACGTAATCTTCGGTGATGGGCTTGTGCGAGATCAGGCCCAGCCAGTTGGCCCAGGGGGTGTTGAGCCAGTCCAGCGCGGACTGTGCGGCGATCACGCCCGCCGCCAGCGGCGGCGCCAACCAGGCCAGTCCCACCCCCGCCAGCAAGACGGGTGTTGGCCACCGGGCGCTCAGGCGCACCAGCAGCAGCATCACCGCCATGCCGTGCAGCACGCCGAAATAGATGTAGCTGTTGGGGAACATCCACCACGAGCCCGCGCTCACCAGCAGCGCGCAGCCCGCCACCTGTGCCCAGCGCCGCCAGAAACGGGACCAGCTCTGGCCCTGCGCACTGGCCACGGCCTGACCCAGTCCGGCGCAGAACAGGAACAGGCTGACGATGGCGGTGCGCTGCAGCGTCCAGAACGGATCGCGGTAGAAGTCGGCCTGCAGCCAGCCAAAGAACTCCAGGTCGAAGGCGAAGTGGTAGGCGGTCATCCACCACATCGCCAGCGCCCGCAGGGCATCGACGCGGTCGAAGCGCTGGGGTTGGACCGGCGGCTTCATGCGCGCGCGATGTCCAGCAGCAAGGCCGACAAGGCCTCGGGCGCACTGACCATGGGATCGTGCCCGGTGGGCAGGCTCAACAGCCGCCAGCCCGGTTCGCTGCGCACGCGCTCGCGGCTCACCGCGATGGTGGCCAGGGCCGGCTGGGGGCAGTCGATGAAGCTGCGCGGCAGGCTGGCCACGCGCTGGGCGTCAAAGGCCAGCGGCGCCTGGTAGACCGCCAGCGGCTGTGGCGTCTGCCGGCGGTTGACCCAGTCGCGGTCGGCGCCGTCCAGCCCGAAGGCCGCCGCATCGGGCGGCGGAAACGACAGGCCGCCGCTGGCCTGCGCGGCGCCCACACGCGCGGCCACGGTCTCCGGTGTGTGGGTGCTGCTCCAGCTTTCGCCGGGCCGCGGCACCAGGGCGTCGAGGTAGACCAGGTCGCGCAGCACGCCGGGAGCGCGCTGCAGCAGGGCATCTGCCACGCCGGTGATGACCAGACCCGCGAAGCTGTGGCCCACCAGCACCACGTTGCGCAACTCCTCGGCGGTGATCAGGCCGATCACGTCGTCGATGTGGGTCTGCAGCGTCACGCGCTCGCTCAACAGGTGGGCCCGCTCGCCCACGCCGGTCAGGGTCACGGCATGGGCTTCGTGTCCGCCGGCGCGCAGCAGCGGCAGCACCCGCCGCCAGCACCAAGCGCCATGCCAGGCGCCATGGACGAGGACAAACACCGGTGGATTCGGGGGGGTCGGACTCATGCAGCGGGCTCCAAAAACAACGCAGCCCGCGATCATGCCTCAACATGCACCGCGGGCTGGCATGTGGGGCCACGCCCCCGGCTTCAGTGCACCTGGCGTTCGAAGCTGAACTGGCCCGGCGTGCGGATCGGGTCCACGCCCACGGGGATCACGTCCTTGGGTCCGAAACGGCCTTCCAGAATCAGCTTGGACAGCGGGTTCTCGATGCGCTGCTGGATGGCCCGCTTGAGCGGGCGCGCACCGTACACCGGGTCGAAGCCGACCTTGGCCAACTCGGCCAGCGCGGCCGGCGACACCTCCAGTGACAGCTCCATCTGCGCCAGCCGCTTTTGCAGCAGCTCCAGCTGGATCTTGGCGATGGACTCGATGTGCTGAGCGTCCAGGCTGTGGAAGACCACCGTCTCGTCGATGCGGTTCAGGAACTCCGGCCGGAAGTGGTTCTTGAGTTCGCCCCAGACCGCGTCCTTGATGTCCTCGGCATCCTGCCCGGCCATGGCCTGGATCAAGGGTGAGCCGATGTTGCTGGTCATCACGATGACGGTGTTCTTGAAGTCCACGGTGCGGCCCTGGCCATCGGTCAGGCGGCCGTCGTCCAGGACCTGCAGCAGCACGTTGAACACGTCCGGGTGGGCTTTTTCCACCTCGTCCAGCAGCAGCACGCTGTAGGGCTTGCGGCGCACGGCCTCGGTCAGGTAGCCGCCCTCCTCGTAGCCCACGTAACCGGGTGGCGCGCCGATCAGGCGGGCCACCGAGTGTTTCTCCATGAACTCGCTCATGTCGATGCGGATCAGGTGGTCCTCGCTGTCGAACAGGAACCCGGCCAGCGCCTTGCAAAGCTCGGTCTTGCCCACGCCAGTGGGGCCCAGGAACAGGAAAGAGCCGGTCGGGCGGTTGGGGTCGCTCAGGCCGGCGCGCGAACGCCGGATGGCGTGGGCCACGGCCACGATGGCCTCGTCCTGGCCCACCACACGTTCGTGCAGCTTGGCCTCCATCTGCAGCAGCTTCTCGCGCTCGCCCTGCATCAGCTTGCTCACAGGGATGCCGGTGGCGCGCGCCACCACCTCGGCGATCTCCTCGGCGCCGACCTGGGTGCGCAGCAGGCGCGCGGCCTTGGGCTCGCCGTCCTTGCCGGCTTCCTTGGCCTGGGCCTCCTTGAGCTGTTTTTCGAGCTCCGGCAGGCGGCCGTACTGCAGCTCGGACACCTTGGCCAGGTCGCCCTTGCGGGTCAGTTCGGTGATCTGCAGCTTGACGCGGTCGATGTCCTCGCGGATGTGGGCCGAGCCCTGGGCCTGGGCCTTCTCGGCCTTCCAGATTTCCTCGTAGTCGGCGATTTCCTTCTGCAGCTTGCCGATCTCGTCCTCGATCAGCTCGAAGCGTTTCTGCGAGGCCTCGTCCTTTTCCTTGCGCACGGCCTCGCGCTCGATCTGCAGCTGGATCAGCCGGCGGTCGAGCTTGTCCATGACCTCGGGCTTGGAGTCGATCTCGATCTTGATCTTGGCCGCTGCCTCGTCGATCAGGTCGATGGCCTTGTCGGGCAGGAAGCGGTCGGTGATGTAGCGGTGGCTCAGCTCGGCCGCGGCCACGATGGCCGGGTCGGTGATGTCCACGCCGTGGTGCACCTCGTACTTTTCCTGCAGGCCGCGCAGGATGGCGATGGTGGCCTCCACGGTCGGTTCGTCGACGAGGATCTTCTGGAAGCGGCGTTCCAGCGCGGCGTCCTTCTCGATGTACTTGCGGTACTCGTCCAGCGTGGTGGCGCCCACGCAGTGCAGCTCGCCCCGCGCCAGCGCGGGCTTGAGCATGTTGCCGGCATCCATTGCGCCTTCCGCCTTGCCGGCGCCCACCATGGTGTGCAGCTCGTCGATGAAGACGATGGTCTGGCCCTCGTCCTTCGCGAGCTCATTGAGCACGGTCTTGAGGCGCTCCTCGAACTCGCCTCGGAACTTGGCCCCGGCCAGCAGCGCGGCCATGTCCAGGCTCAGCACCCGCTTGCCCTTGAGCGAATCGGGCACCTCGCCGGCGACGATGCGCTGGGCCAGGCCCTCGACGATGGCGGTCTTGCCCACGCCGGGCTCGCCGATCAACACCGGGTTGTTCTTGGTGCGGCGCTGCAGCACCTGGATGGCGCGCCGGATTTCGTCATCGCGGCCGATCACCGGGTCCAGCTTGCCGATGCGGGCGCGCTCGGTCAGGTCCAGGCAGTATTTCTTGAGCGCCTCGCGCTGGCCTTCGGCCTCGGGGCTGTTGACGTTCTGGCCGCCACGCACCGCCTCGATGGCGGCCTCCAGGCTCTTGCGCGTCAGCCCGTTGGCCTTGACCGCCTGGCCGATGTCGCCCTTGAAATCGGCCAGCGCCAGCAGGAACAGCTCGCTCGCCACGAACTGATCGCCGCGCTTGATGGCCTCTTTCTCGGCCGCCTGCAGCAGGGTCACCGCGTCACGGCCCACTTGGACCTGCTCCTGGCCCTGCACCTGGGGCAGGCGCTTGACCGCCGCCTCGGCCGCCATCAGCAGGCCAGGCACGTTGACGCCGGCGCGCTGCAGCAAGGCCTTGGGGCCGTCGTCCTGGCGCAGCATGGCCACCAGGATGTGGGCGGGTTCGATGTAGGCGTGGTCGTTGCCCAGGGCCAGCGACTGGGCTTCCCCCAGGGCCTCCTGGAATTTGGTGGTGAGTTTGTCGATGCGCATGAAGCGGCTCCAAAAAGCTTGATTGGCACAGACGTGGGGCCGTCGGTCGCCTTTTCAAGCCAGGCATCCAGCTTGCACCTGGGCGCCGGCCTTGTCCTTGCGGCAGATCAATCGGCGCGGGCGTCCGGCCCGGGTCGCCAGTAGGCGTAGGTCCAGGCCTCGGCAAAACCCAGACGCCGGTACAGCGACAGCGCGGGTGTGTTGGCCCCATCCACCTGCAGAAACACCCGCTCGATGCCACGCCGCCGGGCCTCCGTCGCCATGGCAGCCAGCACGCGGGTGGCCAGCCCCCGGCCACGGTGGGCCGCGGCGGTGCGCATGCCATGCACGCTGAGCCAGCCCCCGGCGAAGCAGGCCATGCCGCAGGCGCGCGTCTCGCCGGCGGCGCGCAGGCTGGCGTAGCGGCTGTCCTGGGCGCGTGCCAGGGCCGCCGCGCGGCTGGCGCCGTCGACCGGGTCCAGTCCCTCGCCCAGGAACATGGCCATCCAGGCCGCGTCGGGCCGCTCGTCCAGGGCGCAGCCCTGCGTGTCCGCCGCCAGCAGCCCGGCCAGCGGCGCCACCTGCACCAGGGTGGGCTGCACGCGCAACCAGCCGGCGGCGGCCAGCTCGGCGCGCTGGGAGGCGAACGCCACCGATTCCGGCAAACGGAACACCGGGCGGTGGCCCTCGGCGCGGTAGCACGCGGCCACCTGGCGCCAGGGGGCAATCTGTGTGGGTTCGTGCACCAGGGGCACGGCCGCATGCGCGCGGCCCACGGTGCCGTGGTCCATGGGCAACAGCCAACCGGGCAGGGACGCCAGCTGCGTGGGGGCGACGGCGGCCAGGGTGGCGCGCTCGATCGCTTCGATGTCGGTGGGCAGCAACAACACGGTCATGGGGCCGCGTTGTGGGCGATGAGGCCCCATTTGGCCAGCGCCTGGTCGTCGCTCACCCGGGCGTCGACCCAGCGCGCGCCGGCCGGCGTGTCTTCCTTTTTCCAGAACGGCGCCTGGGTCTTGAGGTAGTCCATCAGGAACTCGCAGGCCTGGAAACTGTCGCCCCGGTGCGCCGAGGTCACGGCCACCAGCACGATCTGGTCCTGCGGTTGCAGCAGGCCCACACGGTGGATCACGCGCGCGCCATGGATGTCGAAGCGCCGCTGCGCCTCGTCGATCATGGCTTCGATGGCGCGCTCGGTCATGCCTGGGTAGTGCTCCAGTTCCATCGTCTTGACCGACTGTCCATCGTTGCGGTCGCGCACCGTGCCCACGAAGGCGCAGACCGCCCCCACCCGCTGGTCGCCCGCGCGCAGGCGGGCCACCTCGTTACTGAGGTCGAAATCCTCGGTTTGGATGCTGACACGTGGGATGTTCATGCCCCCCATTGTGGCACCGGCGGACAGATGCTCGGCTACACTGGCCACATGCCCATGTCCCTCCAACGCCACCTGTCCGCGCCGCTTCCAGCGGCGTGCCATGGCGCTTGCGTGGGCAAAAAAAGCAAACCACAGCTCATCTGACCGGGGCTGCGGTTCCGTCGTCGGATGAGCGACGGAACGCCCTCTCCCACCGGTGACTGCTGCCCGCGCTGTGTCCGACGACGGTTCATTTGACCGGTCGTCACGAAAGGACACACCATGACCCTGACCCCATCCCTCCGCCCCGACCTCCAAGGTCTCTGGGTTCCCCTGATCACGCCCTTCACCACGGCACCCGAGCGGCAGGTGGACCACGCCGCCCTGGGCCGGCTGGTGGAGCGGCTGGCCAGCGAGGGCGTGCACGGCTTCGTCGTCTGTGGCACCACGGGCGAAGCCAGCGCCCTCAGCGAAGCCGAGCAGGACGCCTGCCTGCGCACCGTGGCGGCCCACGCCCGTGGCCTGCCGCTGATGATGGGCCTGGGCGGCGACGCCCTGGCACCGGCGCTGGCACGCCTGGAGCACCTGTGCCACGACAGCACCCTGCCCCCACTGGCGGCGCTCCTGGTGGGCGCGCCGGCCTACATCCGGCCCGGCCAGGCCGGTGCCCAGCACTGGTTCGAGGCATTGGCCGACGCCAGCCGCCTGCCCCTGGTCCTCTACGACATTCCCTACCGCAGCGGCTGCGAGCTGCACCTGGACACGCTGCTGAAGCTGGCGGCGCACCCGCGCATCGTGGGCGTCAAGGACTGCGGCGGCGACCTCGGCAAGACACTGGCCCTGATCGGCGATGGCCGCCTGCAGGTGCTGGCCGGGGACGACCTGCAGATGTTCGGTGCCCTGGCCCAGGGCGCGGCCGGTGCCATCGCCGCCAGCCTGCACGGCCGGACGGTGGACTTTGTCGCGCTGCACGCCGCGCTGCGGGACAACCGGCTCGCCCAGGCCCGCACACTCTGGCACGGCTTGCGCACCTGGATCGAGGACTGCTTTGCCGAACCCAACCCGGCGCCGATCAAGGCGTGGCTGGCCGCCGTGGGCGCGTGTGGGCCCACGCTGCGCCCGCCCTTGCAGGCCGCGTCCCCAGCGCTGCAGGTGCGGCTGCGGCGGCATCCCCTCAGCGGTGGCTGAACGCCGCAGGACGCTTGCCGACA
>NZ_JASATI010000016.1:0-97028 GCF_038440225.1 Hydrogenophaga sp. OTU3427
AAGGATCTTCATAAAACGGTCTCCTGAAAAGGGTCAGTCCTGGCGCAGCAGTTCGCGCCCGATGATGAGTTGCTGGACCTGCGTCGTGCCTTCGTACAGGCGCAGCAGGCGGGCGTCGCGGTAGAAGCGCTCCACCGGGTACTCGTTGATATAGCCGGCGCCACCGTGTATTTGAACACCGCGGTCGGCCACGCGGCCCACCATCTCGGTGGCGAACAGCTTGGCGCAGGACACGCGCATGGAAATGTCCGGGTCGGACACGTGGGGCGGCTTGCCATCGAAACGCTGTGCCACGTCCTTCACCAGCGACCAGCCGGCCAGCAGCTCGGCCTGGCTGTCGGCCAGCATGGCCTGGATCAGCTGGAACTCGCCGATGGCCTTGCCGAACTGCTTGCGCTCGCGCGCATAACGGCGCGACTCGTCGATGATGCGCGAGGCCAGCCCGCAGGACACGGCCGAGATGTTGAGGCGGCCGCGGTCCAACACCTTCATGGCGGTCTTGAAGCCCTGGCCCGGCACCCCACCGATGATGTTGGCCGCCGGCACACGCACGTTCTCCAGGATCACGTCGCAGGTCTTGGTGCCGCGCTGGCCCATCTTCTTGTCGTTCTTGCCCAGCTTCAGGCCCGGGCTGTTGGCCGGCACGATGAAGGACGAGACGCCGCCCGCGCCCGGCCCGCCGGTGCGCGCCATCAGCGTGAAGGCGCCAGCGCGTGGTGCGTTGGTGATGAAACGTTTGGTGCCGTTGAGCACGTAGTGGTCGCCGTCCAGGTCGGCACGGGTCTTGAGCGAGGCCGCGTCGGTGCCGGCATCGGGCTCGGTCAACGCGAACGACATGATCAGCTCGCCACTGGCCACCTTGGGCAGGTACTCGGCTTTTTGCTCGGGCGTGCCGTCCATCAGGATGCCCTGTGAGCCGATGCCGATGTTGGTGCCGAACACCGAACGGAAGGCCGCCGCCGTGCGCCCCAGCTCGTAGTTCACCAGCACCTCCTGGCTCACCGACAGGCCGATGCCGCCGAACTCTTCGGGCACGGTCAGGCCGAACAAGCCCATTTCCTTCATGTCTTCGATGATGTCGGCGGGCACCTCGTCGTGTTCCTCGAGGTGGTTCTCGGCCGGCACCAGGCGTTCGCGCACGAAGCGCTCGATGGTGGGCAGCAGGATATCAAAGGATTCGGCGTCGAGGGCCATGGGGTTGCGCTCCGGTGGTCAGCGGTGTTGAAAGTCGGGTGGACGCTTGGCCAGGAAGGCGTGCATGCCTTCGTGGGCGTCGGCGCTGGCAAAACGCTCGTAGAGCGCGTGGCGCTCGAACAGGATGCCTTCGCTGAGCGGGCTTTCCCAGGCGCGATTGACCGCTGCCTTGATGGCCCACAACGCGGGCAGCGAGAAGGCGGCGATCTGGTCGGCCAGGGCCAGGGTCTGGCTGAGCAGCTCGGTGTCGGGCACCACACGCGACACCAGGCCATAACGGTCGGCCTCTTGCGCGTCCAGCATCCGGGCCGAGAGGCACATGTCCATGGCCTTGGCCTTGCCGATGGCGCGCGGCAGGCGCTGTGTGCCGCCCGCGCCGGGCAGCATGGCGAGCTTGATTTCGGGCAGGGCGAACTTCGCCGATGCGGCGGCCACGATGATGTCGCAGGCCAGGGCCAGCTCGCAGCCGCCGCCCATGGCGTAGCCGGCCACGGCGGCCAGCACCGGCTTGCGCACCTGGCGTATGGTTTCCCAGTTGCGGGTGATGAAGCCGCTCTGGCACACGTCCATGAAGGACCAGTCGGCCATGGCCTCGATGTCGGCACCGGCGGCAAAGGCCTTGGCGCTGCCGGTGATGACGATGGCGCCGATGCCGGTGTCGGCATCCAGGGCCAGCAGGGCCGCGCCCAGCTGATCCATCAGCGCATCGTTGAGCGCGTTGAGCTGCTTCGGCCGGTGGAGCGTGATCACGCCCACCCGGCCCCTCGTTTCGACGAGAACCGGTTGTTCAGTCATGGTGGTGTGGTGAGTTACGTGGACGGCGCCTTCACCGGGCCGCCCCAAGAAAGCCCGCGCGCCCTTGTGGTGCAGCGACCCGCGCAGCGGCGGAGCGTGGGGGCCAGTGCCTAGTCGATGTTGATCTTGGCTTCTTTGATGAGGGCCGACAGGGTCTGCGCTTCCTGGGTCAGCAACGTCTTGAACTCGGCGTTGTCCAGGCCAACGGGCTCGGCGCCCAGCGCCTCGTAGCGGGTTTTGGTGTTGGGGTTGGCCAGCGCTTTTGCGATCTCTCGGCCCATGCGGGCCGTCACATCGGCCGGCGTGCCGTTGGGCGCCCACATGCCAAACCAGATGTCCAGCTCGGCGCCCTTGAAGCCCAGTTCGGCCAGCGTGGGCACCTCGGGGAAAAAGGACGAGCGTTTGGCGCCGGCGACGGCCAGCATGCGCACCTTGCCCGAACGCACATGGGGGAAACCGATGCCCGGGTCGAACACGTAGTCGGCCTGGTTGGCCAGCACGTCCTGCAGCGCGGGCGCCGCCCCCCGGTAGGGGATGTGCGTGGCGAACACGCCGGTGACCTTCTTGAACAGCTCGCCGGCCAGGTGGGGCGGCGTGCCGGCACCGGCCGAACTGTAGGACAGCTTGCCGGGATGGGCACGCGCATAGGCCACGAAGTCCTTGGCATCCTTGGCGGTGGACTCGGGCTTGACCAGCAGGTACATCTGGCTGCGACCCACGCCCACCACCGGGGTCAGGTCCTTGGCGGGCGCGATGGTCTGCTTGAAGAGGAAGGGGTTGGCGGTTTCGAAGGATGTCGGCGCGACCAGGAAGGTGTAGCCGTCAGCGGCGGCGCGGATCACTTCGCTGGCCGCCACGTTGCCGCTGGCGCCGGGCTTGTTGTCCACCACGACGGGCTGGCCCAGCGCCTCGCCGAGCGATTGCGCCATGACGCGCGCCATCACGTCGGTGGTGCCGCCGGGGGCAAAGCCCACCACGATCTTGATGGGTTTGGCGGGCCAGGACTGTGCCTGCGCGCCGCCGATGGCGGCCAGGGAACACAGGGTGGCGGCAGCGCCACACACGAGGCGGCGGCGCAGGGTCGAAGGCGAGGAGGTGAACATGGTCTTGTCTCTGGTGGTTGTGGTGATCGGAAGGGAACGTGAGAAAAAGGGCTCAGGCCGCTTCGTCGCGCAGCATCTCGCGCAGCTTGAATTTCTGGATCTTTCCGGACGGCGTGGACGGCATGGCGTCGCGCACGATGAGGCGTTCGGGGATGTACTGCAGGGCGACGTGCTGGTCCTTCATGAAGGCCACGATGGACGCCAGGTCGATGGACTGGCCCGGCTTGGGCACGACCACGGCACAGGCGCGTTCGCCCAGGCGCTCGTCGGGGTAGGCCACGACGGCCGCCATGGCGATGGCCGGATGCCGGTACAGCAGGGCTTCGATCTCGACCACCGGGATGTTCTCGCCGCCGCGGATGATCACGTCCTTGCTGCGGCCGGTGATGCGCACATAGCCCTGCGCGTCCAGGCGCGCGAGGTCGCCGGTGTCGAACCAACCGTCGGCGTCGGTGCCGTTCCACTGCGGGCGCTTGAGGTAGCCGCCGAAGTTGGACACCGATCGGACCAACAGCCGACCGGCCTCGCCGGGCTGCAGGCTGACGCCGTCGAAGTCCACCACCTTGAGCTCCACCCCGGGCAGCGGGTGGCCGTCGGTGGTGAAGGCGCGTTCGTCGGGATCGTCGAGTTCGATCAGGGTGACGGCGCCGTTTTCCGTCATGCCCCAGGCCGAGACGATCTTGGTGCCCAGCACGGCGCGGGCCTGCTCCACCAGGGGACCGGGAATGGGCGCACCGGCGCACAGGAAGGTGGCCAGCGTGGGCACGGCCTGGCCCGATTCGGCCACGTGTTTGGCCAGGTCGGTCAGGAAAGGCGTGGAGGCCATGGTGAAGGTGCATTGCTCGGCACGGACCAGGGCGATGGCCTTGAGCGGCTCCCACACGTCCAGCATCACGGCGCTCGCCTTCAGGATGATGGGCATCATCAGGCCGTACATGAAGCCGGTCTGGTGGGCCATGGGCGAGGCCATCAGCACCACGTCCTCAGCGTCCAGCTGTAGGCGCCGCGCGTAGGGCAGGATGTTGGCCATCACCGTGTTGGCGGTGTGCATCACGCCCTTGGGCTCTCCGGTGGTGCCCGAGGTGTAGATGATCTGGGTGACGTCGTCCGGGCCGGGGCGGTGGCGCGCGAGGATGTCGCGCGCTTCCACGTCGTTTTCCCAGGCGGGGCCACTGAGCAAGGCCTCGAAGCTGTTGGCGCCGTTGCCGCCCACCACGACGATGTGTTGCAGGTCCGGCAGGCTGGACCGCAGCGCGGTGGCCATCTGCTCGAAGTCGAACCCCCGGAACAACTTGGGCACGATCAGGACCTTGGCCTCGCCGTGCTTGAGCATGAAGGACAGCTCGCGCTCACGGAAGATGTGCATCAGCGGATTCATGACCGCGCCGATGCGCGAACACGCCAGGTAGACCACGGTGAACTGCCACCAGTTGGGCAGCTGGCAGGCCACGATGTCGTTCCTGCCCACGCCCAGCTTGGCCAGACCCACGGCCACGCGGTCGGCCATGGCGGCCAGCTCGCGGTAGGTGAAGCGGGTGGTGGCGCCGCTCTCGGCCAGCACGGCGGTGACGGCCAGCTTGTCCGGGCAGGCAGCGACACAGGCGTCGAGTTCATCGTTGATGGTGCGGTCGGGCCAGAAGCCCTGGGCCACGCTCTGCGCGCGGCGCGGGGCCAGGAGGATGGGATCGAATTCCATGGTCTTGTCTCGGGATGTGTTCTTGTGGGCGGCGCGTGCTCAGGCCGGCACGTTCTGCCGGCCGGCGCGGGTGCGGGCGATGATGGTTTTCATGATCTGGGCCGTGCCGTCGCCGATCTGGAAGCCCAGCACGTCGCGCAGGCGCTGCTCCATGGGGCCGCGGTCGTAGCCGCCGTGGCCAAAGCACAGCAGGCACTGGTGGATCACGTCGTAGGCCAGCTTGGGGCCCCACCACTTGGCCATGCCGGCCTCGGCGGAATGGGGCAGGCCCTTGTCCTTGAGCCACAAGCCTTGCAGGCAGAGCAGGCGCGCGCCTTCGACCTCGGTGTCGAACGCGGCCAGCGGGTGGGTCACGCCCTGGAAGGCCGACAGCGGCTGGCCAAAGGCCTGGCGCTGGGTGATGTAGCCCCAAGTCTCGTCCAGCGCCACACGCGCCACGGCCAGGCACTGCAGGCCGATCAGCGAGCGCGAGAAATCGAAGCCGTGCATCACCTGCACGAAGCCCTTGTTCTCGTCGCCCAGGCGGTGGCTCACCGGCACGCGCACGTTCTCGAAAAAGATGGAGCCCCGGCCGATGGCGCGCTGGCCGTGGCAGTCGAAGCGGTTGGTGGTGAGGCCGGGCGTGTCCATGGGCACCAGCAGCGCGGTCACGCCATGGGCGCCCGACTCCGGCGTGCCGGTGCGCCCGAACACCACCGTGATGTCGGCCTGGTCGGCGGCGGAGATGGAGGTCTTCTCGCCGTTGATGACGTAGAAATCTCCGTCGCGCTCGACGCGCAGGCGCAGGTTGGCCGCGTCCGAGCCGCCACGCGGCTCGGTCAGCGCGATGGCGCAGATGGCCTCGCCGCGCACCAGCTTCTGGAGCCAGGGGCCCACCACCTCGGGCCGGCCGTACCGCGACAGGATCTGGCTGTTGAGCGAGGCCAGCAGGTTCAGGTAGGAGAAGCTGAGGTCGGCGCGGGCAATCTCCTCGTGGATCACGCCCGCCGCCAGGCAGCCCATGCCGAGGCCACCGAAGGCCTCGGGCAGCTCGGGACAGATGAAGCCGAGTTCACCCATCTCCCGCAGCAGCGCGCGGTCGAACACACGGGTCTTGTCGCGTTCCAGGAAGCCGGGCTTGACACGCTCCTCGGCAAAACGCCGCGCGGTGTCGGCCAGCGCCTGCAGGTCGTCGTCGATGTAGGGGTTCGGTGTCATGGCGCCCCCACGTTCGTCACTGGTGTGTACTCACTGCCCCCCAAGGGGGCTTTCGCTTGCTTGAAGCGGTTCTGCGCTGCGCTCATGGGTGGTCTCCTGCCGCTCTGTGGCTTGGTTATTTGGCGTACTTGCGGAAATCGGGCTTGCGTTTTTCCGTCAGCGCGGCCACGCCTTCGCGCGACTCCTCGGTGTCGTAGTACAGCTTGAGCGCGTACATGCCCATGCCCGCGATGCCGGCCTGGTGCGCGGTGTCGGCGTTGAAGCTGCGCTTGGCGATGGCGATGGCGGTCGGGCTGCGCTCGCAGATGGTCTCGGCCCACTCCTGCACGGTGGCGTCCAGCTGCTCGTGCGGCACGCAGATGTTCGCCAGGCCCATGGCCACGGCCTCCTGGCCGGAGTAGCGCTTGTTCAGGTACCAGATCTCGCGCGCCTTCTTCTCGCCCACCACACGCGCCAGGAAGGCGGTGCCGTAGCCTGGGTCGACCGAGCCCATCTTGGGGCCGACCTGGCCGAAGATGGCCTTCTCGGAGGCGATGGTCAGGTCGCAGATGGTGCACAAGACGTTGCCGCCGCCGATGGCGAAACCCTGCACACGGGCGATGACCGGCTTGGGCACGTTGCGGATGGCGTCGTGCAGTTCCTCCATCGGCAGGCCGATGGTGCCGCGGCCGTCGTAGTTGCCGTCGTGGGCCGACTGGTCACCGCCTGTGCAAAAGGCCTTCTCGCCCGCGCCTGCCAGCACGATGGCGCCCACGCTGCGGTCGTAGCCCGCGCGGTTCATCGCCTTGATGATCTCGTCGCAGGTCGTGCCGCGAAACGCGTTCATCTTCTCGGGGCGGTTGATGGTGATCCAGGCCACGCCGTTGCGCACTTCGTACAGGATGTCTTCGTAGTTCATGGTGTTTCCTTCGGTGTGTTGAGAGAGGCGCTCAGCCGTTCATGGTCAGACCGCCGGAGACACTGAGCACCTGGCCGGTGATGAAGCCGGCGTCGTCGCTGGCGAAGAACAGGATGGCGCCGGGCAGGTCGTCGGGCTGGCCGATGCGGCCCAGTGGAATGGAGCGGGTGAAGGCTTCCATCAGCTTGTCGGGGTTGCCGGCGCCTTGCTTGTAGTCGGCGAACAGGGCCGTGTCGGTGGGACCGGGGCAGACCACGTTGACCGTGATGTTGTGGCGCGCGTGTTCGCGGGCGATGGTCTTGGAGAAGGCCACCAGGCCGCCCTTGCAGGCGGCGTAGACGGCCTCGCCCGAGGACCCCACCCGCGCCGCGTCGGACGCGATGTTGACGATGCGGCCCGATTTGCGCGCCGCCATGCCCGGCAGCACCGCGTGGTGCATGTGCAGCGCGCCGGTGAGGTTGATCGCGATCAGCTTGTCCCACTCGGCCGACACCGTCTTGGTGAAGGGTTTGAACACGTCCCAGCCGGCGTTGTTGACCAGCACGTCCACCGGGCCCAGCGCGGCTTCGGCCGCCGCCACGGCCGCGTCCACTTCGGCGCGCTCGGTGATGTTGCACTGGAAGGCCTGGGCCACGCCGCCCGCGGCCCGGATGCCATCGGTCACCTTCTGCGCGGCCTCCAGGTTCATGTCAAACACGGCGACGCGGGCACCCGCCTCCGCGAAGCGGCGGCAGGTCGCCCCGCCAATGCCACCACCACCGCCGGTCACGATCACATTTTTTCCATCGAGATTGCGCATTGCTTGCTCCTTTGAAGGCTGACAACAGACGTCCAGCGGGTTGTTTGGAACACATTTACGTCAATGTGTTGTCCTATTCTAGAAAGCAAAAAATGACCTGTCAACCTTGCCAACAGCCTTCATGTCAGGGTTTTCCCCATAAAACAGGCCCGTTATCGACGAGCGGCGCGCCAGAACGGACGAACAACATCAACGCATTTAAGCAAATATATTGTCTCTTATGGTTCTGGCATTTGCAATAACCCGGTGTTTTCGCGCCCGGCCTTTTGCGATCTCCGCACGCCGGGCCATCCCACGCAGAATGGCCGCCTTCGATTTCAAGAACCACCTGGAGACACACATGGCATTCTGGAAACCATCATTCGTCACGGCGCTGCTCTGCGCGTCCGTGCTGGCGCAGGCTCAGACTCAAGGACAAAGCGTGAAGACCGTCGACCTTGTGGAGCTGACGGGCACCGGCGCCACCTCGGGCACCAACTTCGACAACGGCATCAAGCTCGCCGTGAAAGAGGTCAACACGGCGGGTGGCATCCTGGGGCGCCGCATCGACTACAGCTCCAGCGACACCCAGTCCAGCCCGGGCGTGGCCAAGGGCCTGGCCTAAAAGGCGGTGGACGACGGCGCCCATGTGGTGATGGGGCCGGTGTTCTCCGGCTCCATCCTGGTCAGCATGGCCGCCACGCGCCGCGCCGAGATACCCCACTTCACCGGCGGCGAAGTGGCCACCATCGCCCTGCAGGGCACCCCCTGCATCTTCCGCACCTCGTTCACGCAGTCCACCGCCATGCCCAAGATCGCGGGCTACATCAAGGACGGCGTGAAGGCAAAGACGGTGGACGTGACCGATGTGAACAACGACTTCGGCCAGGGCGGGCGCGACCTCATCACGAAGGCGCTGGAGGCGCGCGGCGTCAAGGTCGGCGCCGACGTGTCGACCGAGCCTGGCCAGCTGGACTTCAGCAGCGCGGCGATCACGGTGAAGCAATCCAACAGCGACGCGCTGTTCGTCTACTCCAACGAAGAAGAATCGGCCCGCCTGCTGCGTGAACTCCGCAAGCAGGGCGACACCAAGCCGGTCATCGGCGAGACGGTGCTGACCAGCCAGACGGTGATCGAGCTCGCCGGCGAGGCCGCCAACGGCGCGGTGGCCCACGTGGGCCTGACGGCCGATGCGCCGCAGGCCAGCGTGAGGCGTTTCGACGAGGCCTGCCAGCGCGAGTACAAGGGCCGGACCGACCACAACGGCCTCAAGGGCTACATCGGCCGTACACCGTCAAGGCAGTGACGGAGAAAATCGGCAAGTTCGACCCCAAGGCCTTTGCCGCCGCGATGAAGAACCTGTCGCTGTCGGCTCAGGCCCAGCCCGGCCTGCTGCTCGACGTGAGCTACGACAACAACGGCGACCTCGACCGCGAAAACCACATGACCAAGGTGGTGGATGGCAAACAGGTGGTCACCGACATCCTGCCGCCCGCCAACAAGAAATAAGCCCGACTCACATGTCTCAGAAGTTCTTCAAGCTCGCCGGTGTCATGGGCATGCCTGTGTCCCAGTCGCGTTCACCCGTCATCCACAACCACTGGCTCGCCCAGCGCGGCATCCCGGGCGCCTATGGTCTGTTCCCGGTCGACCCGGACAAGCTGGAGGCCGCGCTGCGTGGCCTTTCGGCCCTGGGCATCGCTGGCTGCAACGTGACCCTGCCCCACAAGGTGGCGGCCATGGCCTTCATGGACCGTGTCGATCCCCTGGCCCGGCGCGTGGGGGCGATCAACTGCATCGTGGCGCAACCCGATGGCTCGCTGCAAGGCTTCAACAACGACGGCTACGGCTACATCCAGAGCCTGCGCGATGCCCAGCCCCACTGGCGCGCCGACCGTGGCCCGACCGTGGTGCTGGGTGCCGGCGGCGCGGCGCGTGCCGTGGTGCTGAGCCTGGTCGACGAGGGCGCGGGCGAGGTGCGTCTGATCAACCGCAGCCGCGACAAGGCCGAGGCCCTGGCGGCAGGCCTGGGGGCGATCGTGTCGGTGCACGACTGGTCGCAACGCCACGAAGCCCTGCGCGGCGCCGCCCTGCTCGTCAACACCACCAACCAGGGCATGTACGGACAGCCCGCGCTGGACTTGCGACTCGACGCCCTGCCCCCGGACGCGCTGGTGTCCGACGCCATCTACATCCCGCTGGAAACCCCGCTGCTGGCCCAGGCACGCGAGCGCGGCCACGTCACCGTCAACGGCCTGGGCATGCTGCTCAACCAGGCGCGCTCGGCCTTCAAGGCCTGGTTCGGCGTGATGCCCGAGATCACCCCGGAACTGCGCCGCCTGGTGCTGGCCACCTTCTGAGCGGCCCATGGATATCCTGCGCCTTCCCAAGATCGACGGGCATTGCCATGTGCTGGACCCGCAGCGTTTTCCTTATGCGCCGGACGTGGGCTACCACCCGCAGGGCCAGGAGGTGGGCGACGCCCGCTGCTTCAGCGCGGTGATGGACTGCCACGGCGTGCGACATGCCCTGCTGGTCGGCCCCAACTCGGGCTACGGGCTGGACAACCGCTGCCTGCTCGACGCCATCGCGCAGGGCGGCGGCCGCTTCAAGGGCGTGGCGGTCCTGCCCAACGACTGTGGTCTCGAACGGCTGCAACAGCTGCAGGCGCAAGGCATCGTGGGGGTGGCCTTCAACGCCGCTCTGCACGGCGAGGCGCACTACGCCGACATCGAGCCGCTGCTGCTTCGCCTGCGGCAGCTGGGCCTGTGGGCGCAGTTCCAGGTGCAGAACGACCAGCTGCCCTTCTTCCTGCCCATGATCGAACGCAGCCAGGTGCGGGTGATGGTGGACCACTGCGGCCGGCCCGACGTGGCGCGTGGCCTCGCCCAGCCGGGCTTCCAAGCCCTGCTGGCGCTGGGCCGCACGGGGCAGGCCGTGGTCAAGCTGTCGGGGCCGATCAAGTTCTCCGGCCGGCCCTTTCCGTTTGACGACGTGGCGCCCTACGCCCATGCGCTGGCCGGCGCCTTCGGCCTGGGGCGCTGCATCTGGGCCTCGGACTGGCCCTACCTCAAGGCACCCTACCGCCTGGACTACGGCCCCATGCTGGGCTGGTTCGCCTCGCTGTTCACGCCGTCGGAGTGCCAGCAGATCATGTGGGACACGCCCAAGGCGCTGCTGTTCCCGGATTGATCCGCCTTCAGCCCGGCCCCGCGGCGATGCGCCCCAGGGCCTGGGCCAGCGCCGGCTCCCGCAAACGTTCGGCCAGGGTGGCCATACGGCCCGGCCCCAGCCCGGCGCGCAGGCGAAAGAACTCGGGCGAAGGATCGGCCAACAGCTCCCAGCGGGCAAGGTCTTGCAGCTCGCCGGTGGCCAGCCGCTCGCCCAGGCGTGCGCACAGGCACCCCAGGGACAGGCGGGCCAGACGCTCGGCCGCCACCCCGTCCAGGGGTACAAGCATCGCGGCATCGATGTCCGCGGCCTCGTCGACCACCGCCGCCGGCAGGCCCCAGTCGCCCATCAGGAGGCGGCCGATCTCGGACGCGCCCAGGCCCAGGACTTGCTGCTCGGCCGCCACCCGCGCCAGCCGTCCCGGCGGCGGCAAGGCGGCAAGCTGGTCCAGGGGCATGGTGGCCACGGTGGCCAGACGGCCGAGGAAGGACAACACCACCGCGCCGGCCAGCTGGCCATGCGGGTCCATGCCCAGCGATGCGGCCAGGCGCTGCGTCAGCTCGCTCGCCAGCGCACTGGCGGTCCAGGTCTGTTGCAGGGCGAGCTGGCGCAAGGGGTCATCGGTCTTGAACGACGCGATGAAGATGTAGCGCAGGCAGACAATGCGCACCGCGGTGAGTCCCAGCAGGCTCACCGCCTGGGCAATGCTGCCGACCGGTCTGGGCAGGCCGTACAGGGGCGAATTGACGGCCTTGAGCACGCGGGCCGCCAGCAGCGGTTCGGCGGCGATCAGGTCGGCCAGCTCGCGTGCGCTCGCCTCATTGACGAAATCGCGTGACAACAGCTGGCTGAGCAGGCGTGGCGGGCGCGGCACTTGCCGGTAGCGCTGCAGCAAGGCCTGCCGCTGCCCGTCCTCCAGGTCGGCGGCCCGCCGCCAAGGGAAGTCCAACAAGGCGGGCGGACAAGTCGCGGTGTCGTCCGCGGCGGCCGGGACGTCGGCAACAGCGGCGGGCACGGGCGTCGATTCCGGCACCGGCAGCGGCGCCGCGGGCACATCCGTTGGGCCACGCGGGGCGCGCCTGAACCAGAGGTACAGGACCAGGGGGACCAGCGTTGCCACCGCAACCAGGAGGAAGTGTTCCATCTGGTTGGACATTCTGAACGGTTTTGGCGCCAGGCCCCCAACACGGGCCGGACCAGTGGCTGGCGAAGGTGGGCTGTGTCACCTCAAACCGTCTTGAGGCCCGCCACCGCGTCGCGCAGGCGGATTCCCTCCAGGTAGGCCAGCAGCTGCCGGCTGTAGGTCTCGTAGAGCTGGGCGGTCAACGCGCTGGCCGGATCGTCCTCAGGGCGGTCGTCGTCCTCGATGTGGGGTTCGACCGCTCGGCTGATGTCCGCCAGCGAGATGCCCCCCGGCGCCTGCCCCAGCACATAGCCGCCGCCGGGGCCGCGCACGCTGAGGACCAGGCCGGCCTGCTTGAGGCTGGCGAAAAGGCCTTCCAGGTAGGACTGGGACACCCCGTGCCGCAGCGCCACGGATTGCAGCGACACCGGGCCCTGCCCGGCGTGTTGGGCCAGGTCCAGCAAAACGGTGGTGGCAAAGGTGCTCTTGGTGGTGAGTCGCATGGTCCGGGGTCCTTTCAGAAGCGCCGCTGGCCATCCCAGGCCAGGGCGAAACCAGACTGTAGAGACAGACACCCATCGGAAAAAGCGATCATCAACAGATTGATATTCAGATTTTTTGGGAAATTCAATTGCAAACACCATCGACCAGGTCGGCCGGCCAGCGCAGCCGTGGGCCACCGGCCAGCGCCAGCGCCTCGATGTCCGCCGGACTGTCGACATCGGTGGCGTAGTGGGGGTTGGCGGTGGGCCAGCGGTGCACCGCTTCGGGGTGGGCCGCCTGCCACTGGCGCCCGCCCTGGGCGGCACCGTGGGCCAGCATCTGCCGGCGCACCTCGGCGCTGAACACCACCGGGTTGCCGGGCCGGCCCGCCGTGTACGGCTGCACCAGTTGCGTGCCGGTGGGACGATCGCGGTAGGCGGCCAGCAGGTCGTGGATGTCCTGGGGGGTGATCAACGGCTGGTCCGCGAGCGCCACCAGCACCCCCTCCGATACCAGCGCCCGCAGGCCCAGGCGCAGCGAGGCCGCCTGGCCGGCGTCGGGCTGCGGGTTGCGCACCCGCGCCACGGGGAGACCTTCAAGCGCCCGCGCGATGCGGTCGGCGTAGTAGCCCAGCACCACCACCACCTCGTGCAACCCGGCGTCGAGCAGGGCCCGGCACTGGCGCCGGACCAGGGGCTCCCCGTCCAGCTCCAGCAGGCACTTGGGCCGGTGTCCCATGCGCGAGGCGGCGCCGGCCGCCAACACCACGGCACCGATGGCCCGTGACCCGCGCGCGAACCCGTTTGGTCTGTCATCCACAGCTTGCCACTCCATGGCCCCGCCGCACGGGGGCCGTGCCCAAGGGTACCCCAGGCCCGTCCCATAATCCGCCAAGCACATTCCCCGCCCCGACCCGCCCAGCACGGGCCGAGACCGGCCGAACAGGACACACCATGAGCGAGACCCGCCCCGAGCCCCGCCAACGCCACTTTCGCAACGCCTGGTTGTCCCTGCTGGTGGCGCTGGGTGGCGTGCTGGTCAGCCTGCTGGTCAGCGGCACCGTGCGCAACCACACCCAGCAACAGGCGCAGGAGCGCTTCGAGCGCCACGCCGAACGCATCGAAAACGAGGTCCGGCGCCGCTTCGACCTGCCGCTCTACAGCCTGCGCGGGGCGGTGGGCCTGCACGCTGGCAGCGCGCGTGTCGACCTGGCCGAGTTCCGCGCCTTCATCGACGCGCTCAACCTGCGCGAGACCCTTCCAGGCGTGCGTGGCCTGGGCCTGATCGAGCGCGTGCCCAGCG
Organism: Hydrogenophaga sp. OTU3427; assembly: GCF_038440225.1. Taxonomy (NCBI): domain Bacteria; kingdom Pseudomonadati; phylum Pseudomonadota; class Betaproteobacteria; order Burkholderiales; family Comamonadaceae; genus Hydrogenophaga; species Hydrogenophaga sp. OTU3427. The sequence continues at coordinate 13,741 of NZ_JASATI010000016.1, forward strand.
CGGCCACGGCCGACCACGAAGCGCGCGTGAACGCCGAGGACGGACCGGGCTTCAAGATCCGCCAGTTGCAGGCCGCCGACCACGCGCAGCGCTATGTCGTCCGCTACGTCGAGCCACTGCTGGACAACGTGGCCGCGCGCGGCGTGGACATCGGCAGCGAGCCCCAGCGGCGCGACGCCATCGAACGCGCCATCCGCACCGGCCGCCCCACCATGACGCCCCCCGTGGCGCTGACGCAAGACCCCCACAAGGGTCCGGGCTTCCTGATGTTCGACCCGGTCTACCGCCACGCCCCGGGCCATCCTCCGGGCACGCCCGCGCAGCGCGAAGCGGCACTCGACGGTGTGTTCTATTCGCCCGTCGTCGCGGCCGAGCTGCTGGGCAACGTGGCCGCGCTGGCCGATGGCCTGGTCGACTTCGAGCTGTTCGCCGGCACCCGCGCCGATGCACTGGAGAACCTGGTGTTCGACAGCGACGGGCACCTGTACGCCCAGCCGCCCTTGCAACTGGGTGGCCGGGCCTTCCAGCTGACGCGCCGCTTCGACCTGCTGGGCCAGCCCTACCTGCTGCAGGCCAGCAGCACCGCCGCTTTCGATGCCACGGCCGGCGGCCTGGCCGCGCCTGCCACCCTGATCGCCGGCTTGCTGATGACCGCCCTGCTGACCTACCTGGTGTCGATCACGGTGCGGGGACGCGAGCGCGCCGAGACCTTGGCCAGCCGCATGACACAGGACCTGGACCGCCTGGCCAAGGTGGCACAGCGCACCTCGAACGCGGTGGTCATCACCGATGTGCAACGCCGCATCACCTGGGTCAACGAAGGCTTCGAGCGCATCACCGGCTACCGGGCCGAAGAAGCCATCGGGCAGTCGCCACGCGAACTGCTGCAGTCGCCCAACACCGACATGGCGGTGGTCGCGCGGATGCGCCGGGCGCTGGAGACGGCCCAGCCCTTCCAGGGCGAGCTGCTGAACCGCCGCAAGGACGGGCGCGAGTACTGGCTGCAGGTGGAAATACAGCCCCTGCGCGACGCCGGTGGAACACTCACCGGCTTCATGGCCATCGAGTCAGACATCACCGCCCACAAGCTGGCCGAACACGCGCTGCGCGACTCCAGCGAACGCATGACCCTGGCGGCCAACAGCGCCGGGCTGGGGGTGTGGGAGATCGACATGCCCACCGGCCAGCGCATCTGGGACTCGCAGATGTACCGCCTGTTCGGCATCGATCCGCAGGCCCTGCCCTTGCCAACGCCACGGGCCGTGTGGCGGCGCATGCTGCACCCGGACGACCGCGCCCACACCGAGAACCTGCTGGCCGAGGCACTCGCCGGCGGCCGCCCCTTCGACACCGAGTTCCGCATCGTCTGGGACAACGGCACGGTGCGCCACCTGCGCGGCGCCGCGCAGGTGCTGCGCGATGCCGATGGCCAGCCACTGCGCACCATCGGCCTGAACCACGACGTCACCGAACGCCGCCAGCTGGAGCAGGAGATGCGCAGCCAGAACGCCCTGATGCGCAGCATCCTGGATGCCTTGCCCTGCGGCATGAGCGTGTTCAACAACGGGCTGGAACTGGTCGCCTCCAACACCGAGTACCGGCGCCTGCTCGACTTCCCCGACCACCTGTTCGAGCGCCAGCCACCCCGTTTCGAGGACTTCATCCGCTACAACGCGGAGCGCGGCGAATACGGCAGCGGCGACGTGGAGGTGATCGTGGCTGAAATCGTCGAACGCGCGCGTGGCGTGGTCCGGCCGCACCGCTTTGAGCGGGTGCGCCCGGCCGGCGTACCGCTGGAGATCCAGGGTGCTCCCATGCCCGGCGGGGGCTTCGTCACCACCTACATCGACATCAGCGAGCGCAAACGCGCCGAGCAGGCCATCGCGCAGAAGGAGGCGCTGCTGCGGGGCGCCATCGATACCGTCAACGAGGCCTTCGTGCTGTTCGACCCCGACGACCGGCTGGTCTTCTGCAACGAAAAATACCGTGACATCTACGCCACCACGGCCGACCTGATCGTGCCGGGCGTCCGCTTCGAGGAACTGCTGCGCCTGGGCGCCGCGCGCGGCCAGTATCCGGCGGCCATCGGACGGGTCGAGGACTGGCTGGCCGAACGCATGGCGCAGCACCGCGCGGCCAACACCTCGCTGGTGCAGCGGCTCGACGACGGCCGCGTGGTGCGGGTGGTGGAACGCCGCATGGCCGACGGACACACGGTGGGCTTTCGCATCGACATCACCGACCTCGTGCGCGCCACCGAAGCGGCCGAGGCCGCCTCGCGCTCCAAGAGCCAGTTCCTGGCCAACATGAGCCACGAGATCCGCACTCCCATGAACGCCATCCTGGGCATGCTGGCGCTGCTGCAGAAAACCAGCCTGAGCAGCCGGCAGGCCGACTACACCGGCAAGGCCGAGGGCGCCGCGCGCTCGCTGCTGGGCCTGCTCAACGACATCCTGGACTTCTCCAAGGTCGAGGCCGGCCGGATGGCGCTGGACCCGCACCCCTTCGAGACCGAGTCGCTGCTGCGCGACCTAGGACTGATCCTGTCGATGAACGCCGCCGGCAAGCCGGTCGAGGTGCTCTACGACATCGACCCGGCCCTGCCCACGGTGCTGGTGGGCGACGCGCTGCGGCTGCAGCAGGTGCTGGTCAACCTCGGGGGCAACGCCGTCAAGTTCACCGACCGGGGCGAGGTGGTGGTGTCGCTCGCGCTGGTCGAGCGCGGCGACCACGGCGCCACGGTGGACTTCGCGGTGCGCGACACCGGCATCGGCATCGCGCCCGACAACCAGGCCAAGATCTTCAGCGGCTTCACCCAGGCCGAGGCCGACACCACCCGCCGCTTCGGGGGCACTGGTCTGGGCCTGGCCATCAGCCAGCGGCTGGTGGCCCTGATGGGCGGCACCCTGCGGCTGGACAGCGAGGTGGGGGTGGGCAGCCACTTCCATTTCCGCCTGCGCCTGGGCCTGCCGGACACACCGCCCCACACGCTGCACGCCCCGCACCGCGGCGCCTCGCGCGGGCAGCTGCTGGTGGTGGACGACAACCCGGTGGCCTGCCGCCTGGTGGCGCACATGCTGCAGGCGCTGGGCTGGACGGTCGACACCGCAGACAGCGGCGCGGCGGCCCTGGCACGGCTGCAAGGGCAGACGGTGCGCTACGAGGCGGTGTTCGTGGACTGGCAGATGCCCGACATGGACGGCTGGGCGGTGTGCCAGCAGCTGCGCGCGTGGATGCCACACGACGGTCCGCGCCTGATCATGCTGACCGCCCACGGCCGGGAACTGCTGCACCTGCGCGACGACACCGACCTGGCCCTGCTGGACGGCTTCCTCACCAAACCGGTGACACCGACCACGCTGCGCGAGGCCTTGCACACCGCGCGCGGCACGCGCATGAACACCGTCACGCCGCGCCCGGCAGGCACGGGCGTGCCGCGGCTGAGCGGCCTGCGGCTGCTGCTGGCCGAGGACAACCGCATCAACCAGCAGGTGGCGCGCGAGCTGCTGGAAAGCGAGGGCGCGCAGGTGACCGTGGTGGACAACGGCGAGGAAGCGGTACGCGCCGTGGCCCAGACCGAACGGCACTGGGACGCCGTGCTGATGGACCTGCAGATGCCGGTCATGGACGGCATCGCCGCCACACGCCAGATCCGCGTCGAACTGGACGAAACCGCGCTGCCCATCGTGGCCATGACCGCCAACGCCATGCCTGCCGACCGCGAGGCCTGCCTGGCCGCCGGCATGAACGAACACGTGGGCAAGCCCTTCGAACTCAACCAGCTGGTGGACGTGCTGCGCCACGTCACCGGGCTGGGCGCCCTGCCCACCCCGCCCGCCATGCCCGTGCCCGACCCGGGCGGCGACAGCTCGCCCGCCGCCCTTGCAGCGCTGGCCGCCGGTGTGTCGCTGGCGCCGGCACTGGCGCGGCTGGGCGGGCGCCAGGACGTGTACCAGCGCCTGCTGCTGGGTTTCCTGGACGATGCCGAGGGCACCGCCGCCGCGCTGAGCTCGGCCCTTGCCGCCGCCGACTGGCCCTCGCTGCGGCGCCAGCTGCACACGCTCAAGGGCCTGGCCAGCACGCTGGGGCTGGATGGCCTGGCCCACGATGCCGCCCAGGCCGAAAGCTGGGCCGCGTCGGCACCGGCGCCCGGCGCCGCCTCACCCGTGCCGACCCTCTGCGAACGCCTGCTGGCGCAACACACGCCAGGCCAGGCACTGGCTGCGGCCCTGGCGCCGCCGGCCACCACGCCCGTGGACACGGCTGGCGACCACCCCGCCGACACGGCCACCTGGTCGGCGGGCCTGCGGGACCTGGTCCAGATGCTGGAACGTTCCGACATGGCGGCCACGGACGCGGTGGACGGGTTGCAGCAGCGTTTTGGCGCCGCCGTCGGCGCGCCGCTGGCCGAACTGCACGACGCGGTGATGGGCCTCGACTTCGAGCGCGCCCGGCGGCTGTGCGAACGCCTGTTGTCCGCCTGAAGCTGGCTCAGCCTCTCACGCTGGCCAGTTCGGCGTCGCCACGGGCCCGGCCCCGACCTTCGCGCTTGGCTTCATAGAGGGCGCCGTCGGCCGCGTCCACCAGCGCTTGGGCGTTGCCGTCGAACGGTGTGCGGTGCGTGGACACGCCCACGCTGATGGTGATGATGGGCGCGACGCTGGACTGTGCGTGAGGCAAGGCCTGCTCGCGCACGCGCTGCTCCAGCCGCTCGGCCAGCGTCAGGGCCGCGGCGTGGTCGGTTTCGGGCAACAGGCAGGCGAACTCCTCGCCGCCATAACGCGCCACGGTGTCGCCCGGGCGCTGCAGGTGGCGGGTGATGGCCCGCACCACATTGCGCAGCGCTTCATCGCCAGCCGGATGGCCGTAGTGGTCGTTGTAGGCCTTGAAGTGGTCAACATCGATCATCAGCATCGACAGTGGCTTGCCGCTGCGCCGCGCCCGCGCCCACTCCACCGCCAGGCGCTGGTCGAAGTAGCGCCGGTTGTAGCTGTTGGTCAGCGGGTCGACGAAGACCATGTCGCGCAGCAGGTCCGACTGGAACTTCAGCATCAGGTGGGTCTTGACCCGCGAGCGCACCACACGCGGGTTGATCGGCTTGGAGATGTAGTCCACTCCCCCGGCCTCCAGGCAGCGCGACTCGACGTCGTCGCTGGTGTGGCCGGTGACGAAGATGACCGGCACCTCGCGCGTGACCGGGTCGGCCTTGAGCTGGCGCAGCAGCTCAAAGCCGTCCATGTCCGGCATCTCCACGTCCAGCAGCACCAGGTCGGGCAGGCGCTCGTGGCACAGGCGCAGCGCCGCTTCACCGCTGGTGGCCATCAGGACCTGGCAGTCGGGCGACAGCGCGCGGTAGAGCACCTGGATCTGGATGGCCTGGTCGTCCACCACCAGCAGCCGGGGCTGACGCGGCAGCCCGGCCAGGAAATCAAACGCCACGCCGGTCATGGCCGCGCACCGGCATGGCCTCGAAGCCCAGCGCACACGGCCGGGCCGGCGGCGGCGCGCAGGGCGGTCCGGTGCAGGTGTGTCGGATGGACAGGGACGGTCATGGGTCGGGGCTGCAGGGACAGGTTGGCACGGGCGGTGGGACTGAATTGTGACCGGCCGAACCGACGGTGGAAGCCTAAATCAGACTGAAATACCGTGTTAATTTAACAATTTCATCAGGATGGGGGCAACAGGCGGATCAGTTGCCCATTGCGCTCGTCGGTCAGCAGGTAGAGCAGGCCGTCCGGCCCCTCGCGCACATCTCGCACGCGCTGCCCCAGATCGGGCAGCAGCTTGTGCTCGCGCAGGACGCGGGGCTGGGGGCCAGTCAGGTCCAGCTCCAGGCGGGCCAGGTAGCGGAACTTGAGCGAGCCCACGAACAGCTGTCCCTGCCAGGCGCTGCCATAGCGCTGGCTGCGCAGGAAACTCATGCCCGAAGGCGCGATCGACGGCGTCCAGTGGTGCAGCGGCTGGACCAGCCCGGGCTGGCTGCGCAGGCCGCCGTTGATGGCACCACCACCGTAGTTCTCGCCGTAGGTGACCAGGGGCCAGCCGTGGTTCAGGCCGGCGTCGGGCCGGTTGATCTCGTCGCCGCCCTGCGGCCCGTGTTCGGTGATCCACAGCCGTTGGTCCGGGCCCCAGGCCGCGCCCTGCGGGTTGCGGTGCCCCCAGCTCCAGATCTCGGGCAGGGCGCCCGGGCGGCCCAGCAAGGGATTGCCCGGCGCCGCGCCGCCATCCTTGCGCAGGCGCACCACCTTGCCGAGGTGGTTGTCCAGGGTCTGGGCATCGGCCATCCGGTGGTAGCGCTCGCCCAGGGTGAGGAACAGCTGCCCGTCGGGCGACTCGACGATGCGACAACCGAAGTGGAGCCGGCTCGCGACCTGGGGTTGCTGGCCGAACAGGCGCTGCCATTGCTCCAGCCGGCGGCCATCCTCCGACAGCCTGGCCGAGGCCAGCGCGGTGGCATTGCGCCCGCCGTCCGCCGAGGGCTCGGCGTAACAGAGGTAGATGCGCCGGTTGGTGGCGAAGCCGCTGTCGGCGACCACATCGAGCAAGCCCCCCTGGCCACCGACGTCGATGGCCGGCAGGCCCGCGATGGGCGCCCCCACCTGCCCGGTGGGCGACACCCAGCGCAGCCGACCGGCACGTTCGGTCACCAGCACCCCGCCATCGACGAAGGCCATGCCCCAGGGGTGCTGCAGGCCGGAGGCCACCACCTCGGGCCGCGGCTGCTGGGCGCGGGCCAACGCCCCCGGCATGAGGAAGGACACGGCGCTCAAGGCCACCAGGGCGGCTCGGATCGGCATGGGCATCTGGACACTCCTGTGGGACGGAACCCCATTGTCGGCGTGGTGGCCATCCCAGGCAAAAGTCAGCGGGAACGATGGCCGGCATCGCCATCGGCCATGGCCCGCGGGCCCGCCTGGCACGGGTGCTGTGCTAGTCTCGATGCCCGGTTTCCCCTGCTTTTTTCTCCCGCCTTCACGCGCCACGCGCGCCCTTTTCACGTGACCCCGTCCCGCCACCTCACCACCGGCCTGCTGCTGGCCAGCGCCGGCTCCATCGCCTTCAGCGGCAAGGCCATCATCGTCAAGCTGGCCTACCGCCACGGTGTCGACGCGGTCACGCTGATCATGTACCGCATGCTGTTCGCGCTGCCGCTGTTCCTGGCCATGGCCTGGTGGGCCAGCCGGCATCAGCCCGCGCTGTCGCGCCGCGACCGCTGGGGCGTCGTCGGCCTGGGCTTCAGCGGCTACTACCTCGCCAGCTTTCTTGATTTCTGGGGCCTGCAGTACATCAGCGCCAGCCTGGAACGGCTCATCCTCTACCTCAACCCCACGCTGGTGCTGGTGCTGGGCTGGCTGCTGTACGGCCGGCGCATCAGCCTCCACCAGGGCCTGGCCATGGCCATGAGCTACAGCGGCATGTTGCTGGTCCTCGGGCACGAGGTGCAGTTCCAGGGCGGCTGGGGCGCGGTGGGCGCCTTGCTGGTGTTCGGCAGCGCGGTCAGCTACGCCATCTACCTGGTCTACAGCGGCGAGATGGTCAAGCGCATCGGCTCGCTGCGCCTGGTGGGACTGGCCTCCAGCGTGGCCTGCATCCTGTGCCTCCTGCAGTTCCTGTTGCTGCGTCCGCTGGATGCCGCGGTGGTGGCGCCCGAGGTGATCTGGCTGTCGGTGCTCAACGCCGTGGCCTGCACCGTCACGCCGGTGCTGCTGGTGATGATGGCGATCGAGCGCATCGGCGCCGGCCTGACCGCACAAACGGGCATGATCGGGCCGCTGTCGACCATCGCCATGGGCGTGGTGCTGCTGGACGAGCCCTTCAACGCCTGGATCATCGCCGGCACCCTGCTGGTGCTGGGCGGCGTGGTGCTGGTGACGCGGCGGCGCTGAGAGCCTGTTCAATGTCTTTTTGGGGTCGCGCAAGTGCTTTTTCGGGATGGGCTGCCAGGCGCAAAACGCAGACGGGCCGGTGGCCCGTCGAGGCTTTGCAACGCCGCAGACCACCCGAAAAAGGCACTTGCCCTTCGGGTTGTGACGCAATCTCCAAAAAGACATTGAACAGGCTCTGAGGCTATTCTTTTTCATTTCAACGGAGATTCCGACATGGATCTGGGCATCACAGGCAAATGGGCGCTGGTGGGCGGCGCCAGCAAGGGACTGGGCTGGGGCTGCGCCAGCGCGCTGGTGCAGGAAGGCGTGAACGTGGTGGTGGTGGCGCGTGGCGCCGAGGCCCTGGACGCCGCCGCCGCCGGCCTGCGCGCCCAGGCCACCCGCGCCGGCCAGCAGGTGCTCGCGGTGGCCGCCGACATCACCAGCGCGGCCGGCCGCGAGGCCGCCTTCGGCGTGGCCGGCGGCCCGGGGCGCGATTTCGACATCGTCGTCACCAACGCCGGCGGCCCGCCGCCCGGCGATTTCCGCGCCTGGGACCGCGAGGCCTGGATCGCGGCCATCGACGCCAACATGCTCACGCCCATCGAGCTGATCAAGGCCACGGTGGACGGCATGGCCGCACGCGGCTTCGGACGCATCGTCAACATCACCTCGAGCGCGGTCAAGGCGCCGATCGACATCCTGGGCCTGAGCAACGGCGCGCGCACCGGCCTGACCGGTTTTGTCGCCGGCCTGTCGCGCAGCGGCATCGCCGCCCAGGGCGTGACCGTCAACAACCTGCTGCCCGGCGCCTTCGACACCGACCGCCTCAAGGGCACCATGAAGGGCGCGGCAGACAAAACCGGCCAGCCCATCGAGGCCATCATGGACGCGCGGCGCAAGACCATTCCGGCCAAGCGCTTCGGCACCCCAGAAGAGTTCGGCGCCATCTGCGCCTTCCTGTGCAGCCGCCAGGCCGGCTACATCACGGGCCAGAACGTGCTGGCCGATGGCGGGGCCTACCCAGGCACCTTCTGACCCATGGCACCCTTGGACGACCACCAGTTCCAGTACGTCGAGGGCCAGGGCCGCCCCGGCTTTGCCGCCCTGCTCTCGCAGTTCCAGCGCGACAGCGATCAGGTGGCCCGGCAGCCCGGTGCACAGCTTGACCTGCCCTACGGCGACCACCCCCGGCAGGTGCTGGACTGGTTTCCCGCCGAGGGTGCGGCACAGGGTGTGATGCTCTACCTGCACGCCGGTTACTGGCAGTCGCGCGACAAGTCGCTGTTCCGTTTTCTGGCGCCGGCTTTCCAGGCTCGGGGCTTTCATGTGGCGCTGGCCAACTACCCGCTGTGCCCCGAGGTATCGCTCGACGCGCTGATGTCGGCGGTGGCGCCCAGTGTGGCCGCGCTGGCCACACACGTGCGCCAACGCGGCGATGGCTCGCTGCCCCTGGTGGTGGCCGGCCACTCGGCGGGGGCGCACTTGGCCAGCGTGCTGGGCCTGACCCAGGGCGCGTTGGCGTCCGATGACCCGGCACGGGTGGATGGCGTCTGGGCCATCAGCGGCATCTACGACCTGGCGCCCCTGGTCCAAACCAGCCTGAACGAGAAACTGCGCCTCGATGCCGAGGCGGCGCGCCGGCTGTCGCCGTTGCGGATGGCGACCGCCGCGCCGGTGCCGGCCGTGTGGCTGGTGGGTGGGGCGGAAACGCCTGCGTTTCTGGCGCAGAACGCGCAGATGCACCAGCGGTGGCAGGGTGCGTTCAGCACATGTGTCGAGGTGCCCGGCGCCGACCACTTCACCGTGCTGCAGGACTGGGCCGCGCTGCGCGGACCACTGGCCGACACCTTCGATCGCTGGTGGGCACAGGTGCAAACCCGGCACCGGTGCAGGGCCTGAAGGCTCAGGCCTGGCGCGCCCGGCGCAAGGCCTTGGCCTCCTGCTCGAAGCTGTCCTTCAGTCGCTGGGTGGGCAGGGTCAACGGCCCATCGGTGCGCCGGAACAGGTGGATGGTGGTCTGTGGCAGCGGATCGGCAATGGGCAGCACCACCAGCCCGTTGCGTGGCCCGTGGCTGTCGAAAAACCGCTGGGGCATCAAGGCCACCGCGTCCATGCCGGGCAACACCGCCAGCAGGGTGGAGAAGGATTCACACTCCAGGGTCACGCGCGGCGGCGGCAGGCCGCGATCTTCCAGCGCCAGGTGCACCGGGTCGCCCGGGCCGTGCACCGGCCCGGTGAGCACCCAAGAGGCCGCGCCCAGATCGGCCAGGTGCCGGCATGTGGCCAGGGGGTGGCCTTCGCGGGCGGCAATCACTTCGGGGCTGTCGATCAGGGCCTGCACTTCCAGGTCGGGCCCCAGACCACTGGCGGGCAAGGGGCCGAGCGCCAGGTCCAGCTCGCCCGAACGCAGTTGCTGCAGCACCTTGGGGTAGAGCGCGTCCACCAGGCGCACCCGCACCTGGGGCCAGCGGCTCTGGAAACGGGCGATGGCGCGCGGCGCCAGCATCAGGGCCGCGGCCGGTGACACACCCACGGTGACCGTGGCCTGCGCGTGCTGGATGTGCCAGGACACCTCTTCACGGGCGCGCTCGATCTCGCGCACCACGGTGGCCGCGCGGGCCGCCAGCAGTTCACCGGCGGGCGCCAACCGCACGCCCTTGGGCGTGCGCACCACCAGGGCCGTGCCGAACTCGTCCTCCAGCTGCTTGAGCGCCTTGGTCAGCGCCGGCTGGGTGACGTTGAGGGTCTGGGCCGATGCGCGCAGGCTGCCGGTCTGGGCCAGCGCCAACAGCAGGTGCAGATGTTGCAGTCGCATGGTGTCTGGGCGCCGTTGGCCCGCGTGGTGGAGCGATAACCCATGGTAATCGACTTGAGAAAAAGCGATTGGATCGCCGCACACGAGCGCCCTAGCATGAACCCATCAATCGGCAGCCCGCCTGCAAGGAGTACAGCGTGAAGTCCCCCGTCAAGAACATCCTGTTCATCATGTGCGATCAGCTGCGCGCCGATCACCTGTCGTGTTTTGGCCACCCGCGCTTGCACACGCCGAATCTCGACCGCCTGGCCGCGCGCGGCGTGATCTTCGACCGCGCCTACGTCAACTCCCCCGTGTGTGGCCCCTCGCGCATGAGCTACTACACCGGCCGCTACGTGCATTCGCACGGCGCCAGCTGGAACTTCGTGCCGCTCAAGGCCGGCGAGATGACCATCGGCGACCACCTGCGCCCGCTGGGTGTGCAGTCGGTGCTGGTCGGCAAGACCCACATGCGGGCCGATCTGGCCGGCATGTCCCGCCTGGGCATCGACCCGCAATCGCAGATCGGCGTGCGCATCGCCGAATGTGGCTTCGACCCCTTTGAGCGCGACGACGGCATCCACCCCTACTCCGGCCACGACCCCGACCCCAGCTACAGCGACTACCTGCGGCGCAACGGCTTCGACGGCGACAACCCCTGGGAGCGCTGGGCCAACTCGACCGAGGACGCCGACGGCACGCTGCGCTCGGGCTGGTTCCTCAAGTACAGCAACCGCCCGGCGCGCATTCCCGACGAGCACTCGGAAACGCCCTACATCACCCGCCGGGCGATGGACTTCATCCGCGAGGCGGGTGAGCAGCCCTGGTGCCTGCACCTGTCCTACATCAAGCCCCACTGGCCCTACGTCGTGCCCGAGCCCTACGCCAGCATGTACACCGCCGCCGACGCGCTACCGGTGGTGCGCAGCGAGGCCGAGCGCGACAACCCGCACCCGGTCTACGCCGCCATGATGGACCACCGGGTGTCACAGACGTTTTCCCGCGAGGGCGTGCGCGACGCGGTGATGCCGGGCTACATGGGCCTGATCAAACAGATCGACGACCAGATGGGGGTGCTGTTCCAGTTCCTGGAGGACCAGGGGCTGATGGACAAGACCATGATCGTCTTCACCTCCGACCACGGCGACTACCTGGGCGACCACTGGATGGGCGAGAAGGACCTGTTCCACGAGCCCGTCATCAAGGCGCCGCTGATCGTCTACGACCCGGACCCACGGGCCGACGCCACACGTGGCAGCCGCTGCCAGGCGCTGGTGGAGGCGGTCGACATCGCGCCCACCTTTCTGGATGTCTGCGGCGGGCCGGCCGTGCCCCACATCATGGACGGGCGTTCCCTGCGCCCCCTGCTGTTCGGCCAGGCCCCGGCCGACTGGCGCACCGAGGTGGTGTGCGAATACGACTTCTCCTTCCAGGACTCGCGCATCGCCCTGGCCACGCCACCGCGCGACGCCTGGATGCGCATGGTCCGCGACACACGCTGGAAATACGTGCTGTTCGAGAACTTCCGCCCGATGCTGTTCGACCTGCTGAACGACCCCAACGAGTTCCACGACCTCGGCGCCTCCACCGCACCCGAACACGTGGCCGCCATGCAACGCCTGCACGAGGCCCTGTTCCGCTGGGCGCGCCAGCCCCGCCAGCGCGTGACCGTCCCGGACGGCGCCATCGAGTCCATCGAGGTGCAGGCACGCATCACCGAGGGCGGCATCCTGATCGGCTACTGGGACGAGGACGACCTGGCCCAGGCCCGCCAGCACTTCAAACCCCGTTTTGCCTCCCACAACCCCCTGGTCAAGCCGACGCTGGACCGCCTGACGCAGCAAGAAGGAGTCACCCAAGATGCATGAAACGCCCGCCATCACCCGCAAGAACCAGAGCCTGGACAGCGTGTCCTGGAACATCCTGGGCCAGGTCTACACGCCCAAGCAGATGACCGAGGACAGCTTCTCGTGGCACGCCACCTTCCCCGAGGAGACCTTTGTGCCGCCCCACGTGCACCCGCACCAGGACGAGTACATCTTTGTGCTGGAAGGGCGCATCGACCTGATCCTGGACGGCAAGACCACCTCGGCCTCGGCCGGTGATCTGGTGCGCATGCCGCGAGGCATCCCGCATGCGTTCTTCAACAACTCGGGCGCACCGGCACAGGCCCTGTTCTGGGCGGCGCCGGCCGGCAAGCTGGTCGACCTCTACCGCCGCATCCACAACATGTCCAGCCCGGCCGAAGTGGTCAAGGTGGCGCGTGAATACGATGTCGTGTTCATGCCGCCCATCTCGTCCGCCGCCTGACCGCTTATTTGCTCATCCACCAAGGACGCCCCCATGATCCAACGCAGACACCTGATGGGTGCACTGGCCGCCGCACCCTGGGTGGGCACGCTGCCCGCCCGGGCGCAGACCTACCCCGAGCGGGCCGTCAAAATCATCGTGCCCTTGCCACCCGGCAGCCCGCCCGACGTGCTGGCGCGGCTGGTGGCCGAGGGCCTGTCACGCACGTGGAAACAACCCGTGGTGGTGGACAACCGGCCCGGCGCCACGGGCATGATCGGCATGCAGGCGCTGGCCCGCTCGGCACCCGACGGCTACACCATGGGCGTGCTCTTCCTCACACACACGGTGTTGCCCGAACTGATCGGCCCCCTGCCCTACGACACCGCCAACGACCTGGCCCCGGTGGCCAACCTGGTGTGGCTGTACAACGTGCTGGTCGTGCCGGCGGCCTCGCCAGTGCAATCGCTCAAAGACCTGACCGACCGCGCCCGCGCCCAGCCCGGCGCACTGACCTACGCCTCGGGCGGCAACGGCTCGCCCGCGCACCTGGTGGGCGAATCCTTTGGCCAGGCCAGCAAGACCAAGATGCTGCACGTGCCCTTCAAGGGCCCGGCCGAGGCGGTGACCGCGCTGCTGGGCGACCAGGTGTCGGCCATGTTTGCCACCACGTCGGTGGCGGCTCCCCTGGTTCGCGCGGGCAAGCTGCGCGCCATCGCGGTCACCAGCCCACAGCGCCTGACCGCGTTGCCCGGCGTGCCCACGCTGTCGGAAAGCGGCCTGGGCGACATCGAACTGCGCGAATGGGAAGGCCTGGTGGCGCCGACCGGCACCCCTCGCGCCATCATCGAGCAGTGGAACCAGGCGCTGTTTCAGGTGCTGGCCGCGCCCGAGCTGCGTGCGAAGCTGGCCGACCTGGGCATGTCGGTGGCAGCACCCAACCGGCCCGACGAGTTCTCGGCCCTGATCCGCCAGGAGCTGGCGCACTGGGGCCGGTTCGTCAAGGCCTCGGGCCTCAAGCCCGGTTGAGCCGGCACGCCACGGCGCCGGCCTCAGCGCCGGGACGACACCACAATCCCCGCCACGATCAGCACGAAGGCCAGCGCGTGGTAGGCGTGCGGCAGTTCGCCCAGCACCAGGGCCGACATGATGGCCGCGAACACGGGCGACAGGTTGCCAAAGAAGGCAGCCACCGCCGGGCCGGCGCGCTGCACGCCGGCACCCCAGCAGCGGAAGGCCACCAGCGCCGGCCCGACGGCCACGTACACCAGGGCCGCGGCCAGCGGCCAGCCCCACTGGATGTGCCGCGGCGTGGCGCCGGCACCGGGCAGCAGCCATTCACCGGCGCTGGCCAGGCCGGACCAGACCACGCCGAACCCGATCTGCGCCAGCAGGAAGGCGGCCCAGTCGTTGCGGATCGCCTCGGGCTCCTTGTGCTGGGTCAACATCCAGCTGTAGAACGCCCAGATGGCGGTGGCCAGCAGCATCCAGGCGTCGCCCGGCACCAGGCGGATGGCCAGCAGCTGGCCGAGGTCGCCGCGCGAGAGCACCACCAGCACACCCGTGAGCGAGAGGGCCGCGCCCAGCAGCGCGCGCCGCGTGATCGTGGCACCAAAGCTCAGGCGTCCGACCAGCAGCATGAACAGCGGCATGCTGGCCGCCACCAGGGTCACGTTGATGGGGGTGGAGGTCTGCAGTGCCAGGTACTGCAGTGCGTTGTAGCAGCCCACGCCCAGCAGGCCCAGCACCGCGAAACGCCGCCAGTGGGGCCACAGCCCGCTGTCGGCGCGCCAGACCCAGGGCGCCAGTGGCAGCAGCAGCACGAAGGCCAGCGTCCAGCGCAGGAAGTTGAGCGTGATCGGGGGCACCAGATCGTGGACCAGCCGGCCCACCACCGCGTTGCCGGCCCAGAGCAACGGTGGCAGGGTCAGCAGCAAGGCGGTGACGGGGGTGAGACGGGGGCGGCTGTCGGACATGGGACTGGACTGTAGCCGTTGCCCGCCCCCACGCCCGGCAAGGCCGAAAGGATCGTGGCAACATGCGGGGCTTTTCTGCCCCCAACCGGAGAGACTACACATGAGCCAGAGCAGCCGCGCCGTGCGCATCCACCGCACCGGTGGCCCCGAAGAAATGGTCATCGACACCGTGACCGTCGGTGAGCCCGGCCCGGGCCAGGTGCGCATACGCCACCACGCCATCGGCCTGAACTTCATCGACGTCTACCAGCGCACCGGCCTCTACAACAACCCGCTGCCGCTGCAGCTGGGCATGGAAGGCGCCGGCGTGATCGAGGCCGTGGGCGAGGGGGTCACGCACCTCCAGGCGGGCGACCGCGCCGCCTACGCGTCCAACCCGCCCGGCAGCTACTGCGACGTGCGCGTGATGCCGGCCATGAACGTCTGCCGGCTGCCCGACGCCATCTCCTTCGAGACCGGCGCGGCCATGATGCTCAAGGGCCTGACCGCGCAGTACCTGCTCAAGCGCAGCCGGCCGGTCGAAGGCCTGGAGCCGGGCGACTTCGTGCTGTTCCACGCCGCCGCCGGCGGTGTCGGCCTGATCGCCTGCCAGTGGGCCAAGGCCCTGGGCCTGCAGTTGATCGGCACCGCCGGCAGCGACGAGAAATGCGCCCTGGCCAAGTCGCTGGGCGCGGCCCACGTCATCAACTACCGCACCGAGAATTTCACTGCCCGGGTCAAGGAGATCACCGGCGGCCAGGGCGTCAAGGTGGTCTACGACAGCGTGGGCAAGGACACCTGGGACGGCTCGCTGGACTGCCTGCGCCCCTTCGGCCTGATGGTCAGCTTTGGCAACGCCTCGGGCCCCGTGCCGCCCTTCGCACCCGGCATCCTGGGCGCCAAGGGCTCGATCTACGTGACTCGCCAGACCCTGTTCAGCCACATCGTCAAGCGCGAGATCACGCAGGCCATGGCCGACGACCTGTTCGCCGTGGTGGGCAGTGGCCAGGTGGACATCCGCATCGACCAGCGTTTTGCCCTGACCGATGTGCAGGCCGCGCACCGCAGCCTGGAATCGCGCGCCACCACCGGCTGCACCATCCTGCTGCCCTGACCCCCGCCCCTATTCCGGCTTGAAGGGCTCGCGCAGCCGGCTGGGGGCCAGCGCGCCGGCCGAGTCGAGGATGGGGTAGGCGATGGAGCAGATGTGCGAGTTGATGCGCTTGAGGTCGCTGATCAGGTCGATGTGCAAGGAGCTGCTCTCCATGGCCCCCAGCGTCTTGTCGGACAGGCGCACCAGGTGCGAGGTCGCGTACTCGCGCTCCAGGTCTCGGAAACGCGCCTTTTCCTCCAGCAGCTTCTGAGCGTCGCGCACGCTGCCGTTGAGGAACACGCTCATTCCCAGGCGCAGGTTGTCCAGCAGGCGCGCGTGCAGCTCGCAGATCTCGGCCATGCCGGCCTCGGAGAAATCGCGGCCCTTGCGGATCTTCTTGTCCTCGATGTCGAGCAGGATGCGCTCGACGATGTCGCCGACCTGCTCCATGTTGATGGTGAAGCTGATGATGTCGGTCCAGCGCCGCGCCTCTTCCTCGTTGAGCTGCTGGCGCGAGAGCTTGGTCAGGTAGTACTTGATGGCCGAGTAGAGGCTGTCCACCGTGTCGTCCAGCTTGCGCAACTCCTCGGCCAGCTTGAGATCGTTGGACTTGAGCACCGTGATCACGCCGCGCAGCATGGTCTCCACCATGTCGGCCTGGTGCATGGCCTCGCGCGCGGCGCACGAAATGGCCAGCGAGGGCGTGGCCAGGGCCGAGGGGTCGAGGTGGTTGGGCCGGCCCAGCGGCGTGCTGGTGGTGCGGGGCAGCAGCCGTTCGACCCAGCCGGCCACCGTCTGGGTCAGGCCGATGAAGATCACCGCCACCATGAGGTTGAAGCTCAAATGGAACAACACGGTCAGCACGGCCGGCTGGGGCACATAGGGCCTCACCAGCGCCAGCCAGGGGTTGATCAGGAAAATCGCCAGCACCACGCCCAGCAGCTTGAAGCAGAGGTTGCCCAGCGGCACCTGGCGCGTGGCCACGTTGGCGCGCAAAGTGGTCAGCACCGCCAGCAGCCCGCTGCCCAGATTGGCCCCCAGCACCAGGCCCAGCGCCACGTCCACGCTGATGACCTGCAGCGCCAGCGTGGCCGTGAGCAGCACCACCGCCAGACTGGAATAGGACATGACCACGAGCACCGCGCCGACCACGATTTCCAGCATGCGGTCGCTGGCCAGGGACTTGAGCATGAGCTGGACCGCCTCGCTGCGCGTGAGCACGGTGGTGGCCTCGGTGATCAGCTCCAGCGCCAGCAGCATCAGGCCCAGGCCGATCAGCACGCGCCCGACATCGCCCACATGGCTGCCCTGGCGGACGATGAACAGCGTCACGCCCACGAAGATGCACAGCGGTGACAGCCAGGACAAATCAAATGAGAACACCACCGCCATCAGGGCGGTGCCCACGTCGGCCCCCAGCATCACCGCCAGCGCGGCCGGCAGCGCGATCAGGCCCTGGCCCACGAACGAGGATGTGATGAGGGCGGTGGCCGTGCTGGACTGAACCAGGGCGGTGACGCCCAGGCCCGACAGGGCAGCACTGAAGCGGTTGCCCATGCTGGTGGCCAGCATGTGCCGCAGGTTGCTGCCAAAGACCCGGAGGACCCCGGTGCGCACCAGGTGGGTGCCCCAGACCAGCAGCGCGATGGCCGCCAAAAGATTGAGCAAATATTTCATCTTGACAGTTGTGTGACTATATACCCGTCACACCCCTGTCGGCGCCGAAAAGTCCAGGTGTTCAACGGCTGCGCCGCACGCGCAGGATCTCGTCCAGGACCATGCAGATGGCGCCCAGCGTGATGGCCGAATCCGCGAGGTTGAAGGCCGGGAAGTGGCCGCCGGGAAACACCGCGGCCAGGAAGCGCCAGTGGAAATCCAGCATGTCGACCACGTAGCCGTGGGCCAGGCGGTCGATCACGTTGCCCAGGGCGCCGCCCAGGATGCAGGACAGCGCAAACGCAAACAGGCGCTGGCCGCCGTGGGCGCGCAGCATCCAGACGATGAAGGCCGCCGCGCCCAGGCCCAGTGCGGTGAAGAACCAACGCTGCCAGCCGCCGGCGCTGGCCAGGAAGGAGAAGGCCGCGCCGTGGTTGTGCACCCGCACGACGTTGAAGAACGAGGTCACGTAGGTCGCGTCGCCCAGGCGGTAGTAGCCCAGGATCAGGATCTTGGTGAACTGGTCGATCAGGATGATGGCCAGGGCCAGCCCCAGCCAGTGCAGCATGCCGGGACCGCCGCGGCCGGCGCCCTGCCCGCCTCTGACCGCCATCAGGCGTGGGCGCGGGTTTCGCCCGCGCCGTCGAGGTTGCTCACGCAGCGGCCACACAGCGTGGGGTGGGCGGCATGCTGGCCGACGTCGTCGGTGTAATGCCAGCAGCGCTCGCACTTGGTGGCGCTGCTGGGCAGCACGGTCACGGCCAGCGACTCGCCGTCGGCCACCGTCACCGACGAGGTGATGGTGACGAACTTGAGGTCGGCCCCGAGCGAGCGCAGCAGGGCCGCGTCGTCGGCACCGGCGGTGATGGTCAGCGTGGCCTGCAGCGACGCGCCCACGGCGCCGGTGGTGCGCACGGCCTCGATCTCCTTGTTGGCCAGGTCGCGGATGGCGCGGATGCGGGCCCACTTGGCCAGCAGGCCCTCGTTGGGCGTGGGCAGCGCGGAGAAGGTCTCGAAGAAGATCGAGCCCTGGTTCTGGTCGCCGACGAAATGGGCCCAGGCCTCCTCGGCCGTGAAGCTCAGGAAAGGCGCCATCCAGCGCAGCATGGCGTGGGTGATCTGGTGCAGCGCGGTCTGGGCGCTGCGCCGGGCCAGGCTCTTGGGCGCGGTGGTGTAGAGGCGGTCCTTGAGCACATCGAGGTAGAAGGCGCCCAGGTCTTCCGAGCAATACACCTGCAGCTTGCTCACCACCGGGTGGAACTCGTAGACGTCGAAGTGGCGCAGGATGTCGGCCTGCAACTCGCTGGCGCGGGCCAGGGCGTAGCGGTCGATCTCCAGCATCTGCCCCAGCGGCACGGTGTCCGTGGCCGGGTTGAAGTCGGCCGTGTTGGCCATCAGGAATCGCAGGGTGTTGCGGATGCGGCGGTAGGCGTCGACCACGCGGGCCAGGATCTTGTCGTCGATGTTGAGGTCGCCCGAGTAGTCGGTGCTGGCCACCCACAGGCGCACGATCTCGGCGCCCAGCTTGCTGGTCACACTCTGCGGCTCGACCGTGTTGCCCAGGCTCTTGCTCATCTTGCGGCCCTGGCCGTCGGTGGCGAAGCCGTGGGTCAGCAGGCCCTTGTAGGGCGCGCGGTCGTAGAGCGCGCAGCCCAGCAGCAGCGAGCTGTGGAACCAGCCCCGGTGCTGGTCGTGGCCTTCGAGGTAGAGGTCGGCCTCGGGGCCTTCGGCGTGGCTGGCGCCGTTGGGGTAGGCGTGGGCGTGGCTGCCACGCAGCACGTGCCAGAAGGTGGAGCCGGAGTCGAACCAGACCTCCAGGATGTCGGTGCTCTTGGTGTAGTGCGGCGCGTCGTCAGCGCCCAGGATCTCTTCGGCCGTGACGCGGCTCCAGGCTTCGATGCCGCCCTTTTCCACGATGTCGGCCGCCTGGTCGAGGATGGCCATGGTGTTGGGGTGCAGCTCGCCCGAATCCTTGTGCAGGAAGAAGGGCACGGGCACGCCCCAGCTGCGCTGGCGCGAGATGCACCAGTCCGGCCGGTTGGCGATCATGTCGCGCAGGCGGGTCTTGCCATTCTCGGGGTAGAAGTGCGTGTGGTCGATGGCGTCCAGCGCGAGCTGGCGCAGGGTCTTGGGCGCCTTGTCTTTCGTGAACACGCCCTCGCCTTCATCCATGCGCACGAACCACTGGGCGGCGGCGCGGTAGATCACCGGCGTCTTGTGGCGCCAGCAGTGCGGGTAGCTGTGCGTGATGCGCACGGTGGCCAGCAGGCGGCCAGCGTTCTTGAGCGCATCCAGGATGACCGGCACGGCCTTCCAGATGTGCTGGCCGCCGAACAGCGGGAAGTCGGCCGCGTAGGTGCCGTTGCCCTGCACCGGGTTGAGGATGTCGTCGTACTTGAGGCCGTTGGCCACGCAGGAGTTGAAGTCGTCCACGCCATAGGCCGGCGAGGAGTGGACGATGCCGGTGCCGTCGGCGTCGCTCACGTACTCGGCCAGATAGACCGGCGACAGGCGGCGGTAGCCGGCGTCGACGTCGAACAGCGGGTGGCGGAAGTTCAGGCCGCCCAGCGCCGTGCCCTGGGCGGTGGCCAGCACCTGGCCGCTCAGGCCAAAACGCTCCAGGCACTTGTCGACCAGGGTTTCGGCCAGCACCAGGCAGCCCAGGGGCGTGTCGACCAGGGCGTAGGTCAGCTCGGGGTGGGCGTTGAGGGCCTGGTTGGCGGGGATGGTCCAGGCGGTGGTGGTCCAGATGACGGCAAAACCCGACTTGCCGGTCGGCAGCGCGCCCAGGCCGAAGGCGGCCGCCAGCTTGGCCGCATCGTCGGTCTCGAAGGCCACGTCCAGCGTGTCGCTCTGCTTGTCGGCGTATTCGATCTCGAACTCGGCCAGCGAGGAGCCGCAGTCGAAACACCAGTAGACCGGCTTGAGGCCCCGGTAGACGAAGCCGCGCTCGATCACGCGCTTGAAGGCGCGGATCTCACCTGCCTCGTTGGCCGGGTCCATGGTCCGGTAGGGGCGTTCCCAGTCGCCCAACACGCCCAGGCGCTTGAAATCCTCGCGCTGCTGGGCGATCTGTTCGGTGGCGAAGGCGCGGCTCTTGGCCTGCATGTCGTCGCGGCCCAGGTTGCGGCCGTGCAGCTTTTCAATGGCGTTCTCGATCGGCAGGCCGTGGCAGTCCCAGCCCGGGATGTACTGGGCGTCAAAACCGGCCAGTTGGCGGCTCTTGACGATCATGTCCTTGAGCACCTTGTTCAGCGCGTGGCCAATGTGCAGCTTGCCGTTGGCGTAGGGCGGACCGTCGTGCAGCACGAACAGGGGCGCGCCCTGGCGGGCGTCGCGCAGGCGCTTGTAGAGGCCACCCCCGTTCCAGTCGGCCACCCAGGCCGGCTCGCGCTTGGGCAGGTCGCCGCGCATGGGGAAGGCCGTGTCGGGCATGTTCAGCGTGGCACGGTAGGCGCCACCGCTGGCTTCGGGTTTGCCGGCGGGTGCGGCCGGTTGTTTGGCGTCGGACATGACAGGGGTTCCGTGTGGCATCGACAAGCTCAGCCCGGGCGGTGCGGGAGGGGACTGGGGAATACAAGCCGTTCGCCCTGAGCCTGTCGAAGGGCAGCGACCGGACTGACCGAAGCGTTAAATTCGGTCGCGCGTGGTCTGGCGGTGGGTCTGCGCGTAGGCCTGGCTCGGCAGCGAGGCAAAAAACGCGCGCGCGTCGTCGCAGTCCCGGGCGATGCCTGTTGTCAGGGCGTCCAGGCTGTCGTATTTCAGCTCGTCGTGCAGTTTGTGCAGCAGTTCCACGCGCACGATTTTACCGTAGGCCTCACCGTCGGCCCGGTGGCGCCCCAACTCGGCCCGCAGGGCCTGCGGCCAGTCCAGACAATGGGTTTCGAGCAGCACCCGCCCGCCGTTGACGTCGTCGGGGTCGAGCGAGGGGCGCACGCCCAGGTTGGCCACGCCCGGCAGCGGCGGTTCGGCGGGGTCGTCCCGGAGGCCGTGCACGTGGACTGCAAAAATGCCGCTGGCGGCCGGCTTCCAATGCGAGAACCGCAGGTTCAGGGTGCGGAAGCCGTCGCCCCGCCCGGGCGCGCTCTCGGCCAGCTGGCGGCCCAGCTTGCGCCCGTGCACCACATGGCCGCTGATGCTGTAGGGCCGCCCGAGCAGCGCGGCCACGTCGTTCATGCGCCCGGCGCCCAGGGCGTCGCGCACGGCCGAGCTGGACACCCGCAGGCCGTGCACCTCGTAGCTCTGCATGCGCGCCACGTCAAAACCACGCGCCATGCCGGCGGCGTCCAGCATGGCGTAGTCGCCCTGGCGCTGGGCCCCAAAGCGGAAATCGTCGCCCACGAGCACGTATTTCACCCCCAGGGCGCCCACCAGCACCTCGTCAATGAAGGCCTGGGCCGGCAGGCTGGCGAGTTTTTCGTTGAAGGGCAGCACCACGCAGCGGTCGACGCCGCAGCGGCGCAGCTCGGCCAGCTTGTCGCGCAGGGTCGCGATGCGGGCCGGGGCCAGTTCGGGCTTGTGGTGGCGCCCGGCGAAGTAGTCGCGTGGATGGGGCTCGAAGGTCATCACGCAACTGGGCACGCCGCGGTGACGGGCTTCGTTGTTGAGCAGGGCCAGCATGGCCTGGTGGCCACGGTGCACGCCGTCGAAATTGCCGATGGTCAGGGCGCAGGCGTCGGCACAGGCGTCATGGCGCAGGGCATGCTGCAGGTTGGCAAGGCCACGGATGATGTTCATGAAGCAAGACGGGACGCGTGCTGCGTTGCAGGGATTTCAGAGAACTGGCATGGTTTTGTCATGCAGGCGCGGTATATTGACACACGCAGGCGGTCCCGCCGCCCGGCAGCAATCCGATTTTCCCGTGGCCATGTTCGATGGAGGTGGGTTTTGAAGGTGTTGAAATTGTCCGCCCAGGGCTTGCCACAGTCGTGGATCAGCCTCGAAGAGGCCGTGTTGCACTACGCGGCGGACGAGGTGCGCTGGGAAATGGGGGCCGAAGTGGCGGTTTTCCATGGCGGCCACAACGCCATCACCGGCCGCCAGTCCATCATCGCGGTCAACTCCATCATCGGCACCAAGGGCGTGCCCAACATCAACCCCTTCGACCTGCGGCCCTCGTTGACCAACAGCAAGCTGTTCTCGCGCGACCGCAACCTCTGCGCCTACTGCGGCCACCCCTTCCACGAGGACGAGCTCACGCGCGAGCACATCGTGCCCATGGCCCAGCGCGGCCGCGACCACTGGATGAACGTGGTCACGGCCTGCAAGTCCTGCAACCACCGCAAGGGCAACCGCACGCCCGAGCAGGCCCACATGCCGCTGATGTACGCCCCCTACGTGCCCAGCCTGTGGGAAGACTTCATCCTGCGCAACCGCCGCATCCTGGCCGATCAGATGGAATTCCTGATGGCCCACCTGCCCAAGAGTTCGCGGCTGCACGCCTGAACCACCGGTCCGGCGGCACGCCGGAAATCGTCAACTCTCGGTGAAAACCCGCTCCAGAAGGTCTTTGATTTGCCCTCATCATTGGCATGCTAACAACCACTGGAGACAAGCCATGACCGTTGACAAGACCCCCTCCAAGGGCCGCCGCAACCTGATGAAGGGCGCCGCCGTCGCCGCGAGCGCGATGACCGCCCCCATGGTGGCCACCGCCCAGACCACCACCACCCTGCGCTTCCAGAGCACCTGGCCGGCGAAGGACATCTTCCACGAGTACGCCCAGGATTTCGCCAAGAAGGTGAACGACATGGCGGGCGGCAAGCTCAAGATCGAGGTGCTGCCTGCCGGCGCGGTGGTGCCGGCCTTCCAGCTGCTGGAGGCGGTGGCCAAGGGCACGCTGGACGGTGGCCACGGTGTGGTGGCCTACCACTACGGCAAGAACTCGGCGCTGGCGCTGTGGGGCTCGGGCCCGGCCTTTGGCATGGACCCCAACATGGTGCTGGCCTGGCACAACTATGGCGGCGGCAAGGCCCTGCTGGAAGAGGTCTACAAGAGCCTGAACCTGGACGTGGTGTCCTACCTCTACGGCCCCATGCCCTCGCAGCCTTTCGGCTGGTTCAAGAAGCCGATCGCCAAGGTCGAGGACATGAAGGGGGTGAAATTCCGCACCGTGGGACTGGCGGTGGACATGTACACCGACATGGGTGCCGCGGTGAACCCGCTGCCCGGCGGCGAGATCGTGCCGGCGCTGGACCGCGGACTGATCGATGGCGCCGAATTCAACAACGCCTCCAGTGACCGCGTGCTGGGCTTCCCCGATGTGGCCAAGAACTGCATGCTGCAGAGCTTCCACCAGAGCGGTGAACAGTTCGAGATCCTGTTCAACAAGGGCAAGCTCAATGCGCTGCCCACCGAACTCAAGGCCATCGTCGACTACGCGGTGCAGGCCGCCAGCGCCGACATGAGCTGGAAGGCCATCGAACGCAACTCGACGGACTACACCGAACTGAAGAAGCAGGGCGTGAAGTTCTACAAGACGCCAGACGCCATCCTGCGGGCACAGCTGGCGGCCTGGGACAAGATCATCGCGAAAAAGGGTGGCGAAAACCCGATGTTCAAGAAGATCCTGGATTCGCAGAAAGCCTTCGCGCAACGCGCCGGCCAGTGGCAGAACGACTACATGGTCGACTTCAAGATGGCCTACAACCACTACTTCGGCCGCAACGCCAAGAAGAGCTGACGCACCTCAAGATCGGGGGGGGGCGCCTTGAGGCGCCCCTTTCTGTTGGCTGTCGGGAGAAAAATCGATGCAATCCCTGTTGTTGGCGGTCGACCGCCTGTCCACCTGGTTCGGCAAGCTCTGCGCCTGGGCCGTGGTGGCGCTGACCCTGCTGATCAGTTGGGAGGTGTTTTCGCGCTACGCGCTGAACCAACCCCACGCCTGGGTGCTGGACGCGCAGATCATGATGTATGGCCTGCTGTTCATGGCGGCCGGCGCCTACACCCTGTCCAAGAACGGCCACGTGCGGGGCGACGTGCTCTACGGCTTCTTTCAGCCCCGCACCCAGGCCGCCATCGATCTGACGCTCTACATCCTGTTTTTCCTGCCCGGCATCGTCGCGCTGACCTGGGCCGGCTGGACCTTCGCCAACGAATCGCTGGCCATCCGGGAACAGACCTTCAATGCCGACCCGCTGCCGGTCTACCCGTTCAAGTTCGTGGTGCCCATTGCCGGCGCCTTCCTGCTGCTGCAGGGCGTGGTGGAAATCGTGCGCTGCGTGATGTGCCTGCAAACCGGCGTTTGGCCATCGCGTGACGATGACGTGGAAGAGGTCGACGTCGACAAACTCAAAGACATGGTGCAAGTGACCGACAAGGACATTGAAAACCTGGACCGCTACGTGGTGCAGAAAGGCGGCCAGCCATGAAAATTCGCAAGGAACTCTGGTTCGGCTTCAGCCTGATGGCGCTGATCGTGGCCGCCGTGCTGGTCATGGTGGTCAAGGTCGATGTCATGACCAACGGCCACTACGGCCTGCTGATGCTGTCCCTGGTGGTTGTCGCCATCATGCTGGGCTTCCCCACCGCCTTCACACTGATGGGCATGGGCATCCTCTTCGCCTTCTTCGCCTACCACTCGGGCGACCAGACCGCCAGCGGCGCGCTGAGGCAAACGCTGGACCTGATGGTGCAACGCGCCTTCTCGGTCATGAGCAACGACGTGCTGATCTCCATTCCGCTGTTCGTGTTCATGGGCTACCTGGTCGAACGCGCCAACCTGATCGCCAAGCTCTTCAGCAGCCTGCACCTGGCGCTGGCCCGCGTGCCCGGCTCGCTGGCGGTGGCCACCCTGGTCACCTGCGCGGTGTTCGCCACCGCCACCGGCATCGTGGGCGCGGTGGTCACGCTGATGGGCCTGCTGGCCATGCCGCAGATGCTCAAGGCCGGCTACGACGTGCGCCTGACCGCCGGCGTCATCACCGCCGGCGGCTGCCTGGGCATCCTGATCCCACCCTCGGTGCTACTGATCGTCTATGGCGCCACCGCCGGCGTATCGGTGGTGCAGCTCTACGCCGGCGCCTTCTTTCCCGGCATCATGCTGGCCGGCCTGTACATCGTCTACGCCATCGTCGTGGCCAAGGTCAAGCCGTCCTGGGCGCCCCCGCTGACGGCTGAGCAGCGCCACGTGCCGCTTCCGCTCGAACTGCTGAAACTGGGTGCCACTGGCGGCGCCTCCGCCCTGGCTGGTCTGCTCAGGGCGCTCAAGGGACACAACAACCAGGGCGTGGCCACCGGCTACATCCTGCGCCAACTGGGCATCGTGCTGCTGCCCGCGATGCTGTTCGCGGCGGTCGCCGTGCTCAGCCACCAGGCGGTCACGGCGGTCCAGGTGGACAGCGCCGCCGGCCTGACCAGCATGGATGAAATCGGTTCGGACAGTGGCCGCCAAAGCGGCAGCGATGCCCTGCCGGAACCCGAGGCCGAAGAAGGTGGCTTGAACGAACCCCCGTCCGAAACCGACGGCGGGCTGTCGGCCCCGCCCGGCAGCGAGACGCAAGCCTCCAAGGCGAGCGAAGCCGCGGCCAACGCCGTGGCACCGCCACCGGGCGCCCAGCCCGCGACGGCCGGCAGTGGCGAAGCCCCGACCGGCCAGCCTGCCCCCGCCGGCTACTGGATCGGTCTGGGCGTGGGTGCCGCAGCCCTCGCCCTGTTCTACGGCATCCTCAGCTACACCCGGCTGGAGGTGTTCAAGATGCTGCTGTCCAGCTTCTTTCCGCTGCTGGTCATGATCCTCGCGGTGCTGGGCTCCATCGTCTTCGGCCTGGCCACCCCCACCGAAGCGGCGGCCATTGGCGCGCTGGGCGGCTTCCTGCTGGCTGCCGCCTACAAACAGCTGAGCTTCAGCGTGGTCAAGGAAAGTGTGTTCCTCACCGCCAAGACCAGTGCCATGGTGTGCTGGCTGTTCGTTGGCTCGGCCATCTTCTCGGCCGCCTTCGCTCTGCTGGGCGGACAGGAACTGGTGGAACAGTGGGTGCTGGGCATGAACCTGTCCAAGACCGAGTTCCTGATCCTGAGCCAGGTGCTGATCTTCATCCTGGGCTGGCCGCTGGAGTGGACCGAGATCATCGTGATCTTCATGCCCATCTTCATCCCGCTGCTGGACAACTTCGGTGTCGATCCGCTGTTCTTCGGGCTGCTGGTGGCCCTGAACCTGCAAACGGCCTTCCTGAGCCCACCGGTGGCCATGAGCGCCTTCTATCTCAAGGGGGTGGCCCCCAAGCACGTGACGCTGAACCAGATCTTCGCCGGCATGCTGCCCTTCATGGGCATACAGATCGTGGCCATCGTGCTGCTCTACATGTTCCCCGGCATCGGCCTGTGGCTGCCCGAGGTCCTCTACAAGTAGGTCAGGACCAGAGGTCCAGCGGCGGATCGTGCACCACGGCGCGCAGGATGTCGGAACGCGAGATGAAGGCGCTGACGACGCCGTCGGCCGCCACCACCGGCAGCCCCGGCAGGCCCAGGTCCAGCAGCAGCTGGGCCACGCGGCGCAGATCGGTGTCCGGCTCCACGCTGGGCACCGGCGTGACCATCAGCGTGGTCACCGGCTGCATCAGCATCGCGCGCCACGCCAGCGCATGGGTGTCGGGACCGGGCAGCTGGTCGGGTCGCAGCAGTTCGCCGCGCGTGATCATGCCCACCAGGCGGCCCTGCGGGTTGACCACCGGCGCCTGGCCCATGCCGTGGTCGGCCAGCGTCTGCCAGGCTTCCAGCACCGACGCGCTGTCGGCCACCGTGAGCACGGTCGGGCTCATCACGTCCAGCACCCGGGTCAGGGGATGGCGCTGCGGTTTGGGCGACTGGATGCTGGCGTATTCGTTGACCGCCTGGCGCTGCGCGCTGGCCACCGCCCCGGCCGCCGGCTCCGGCACCACCGGCAGCGGAGAGACGTCGCGCTCCATGGAGCGGGAGGTGACAGCGGCGGCGGCGCGCGTGCGCCCGACACGCAGCGTGGGCGCGATCTTGCGCAGTTCTTCGAGCGGGCCCCTGAACATCTGGCCCGAGGTGCCATAGATGGCGAACATCACAAACCCTTCACGAGCGGGTGCTGGCCCAACGGCCGCAGTGTAGCCAGAGTCGGGCCGCGCCCCAAGGGCCGAGCCTCCAGCGGCCGGTTCAGGCGGCCGGTTCAGGCGGCAGGAACAGGGCCTGCAGGTCGCTGAGGAAATCGAAGCCGCGCTCGGTGGGCCAGACACGCTGCAGGTCGCGTGCCAGCAGGCCCAGCCGCTCGCCTTCGGCCAGGCCGGCCTGGATGGCGGTCAGCGGCAAGCCGGTGCGTTCGCTGAAATGGGCCAGCTCGAAGCCGTCCCTCAGGCGCAGCGCATTGAGCATGAACTCGAAGGGCAGCTCGGCGCGCGCGACCTCGTTCTCGGTGGTGACAGGGCGGCCTTCCAGCGCCTGCTGCATGTAGAGGCGCGGCTCGCGCCAACGCACCTGGCGCAGCACCCGGTGCGGAAAACTCAGCTTGCTGTGGGCACCCGCGCCTATCCCCAGGTAATCGCCAAACTGCCAGTAGTTGAGGTTGTGCCAGCAGCGGTGGCCGGGCCGCGCGTAGGCCGACACCTCGTAGCGCGACAGACCCGCCTGCACGGTGCGCTCGGTGATGAGGTCCAGCATGGCGTAGGCGTCGTCGTCCACCGGCACCGCCGGCGGGAACTTGGCGAAGTAGGTGTTGGGCTCGATGGTCAGGTGGTAGATGGACAGGTGGGGCGGCGCGAACGACAGGGCGGTGTCCACGTCGCGCGCACAGTCGTCCAGCGTCTGGCCCGGCAGCGCATACATCAGGTCGAGGTTGAAGGTCTCGAAGTGTTGTGCCGCCTCGTTCAGCGCCGCGCGCGCCTGGGCACCGTCGTGCACCCTGCCCAGGGCCTTCAGGAAGCGGTCGTCGAAGCTCTGCACCCCCACCGACAGGCGCGTCACGCCGGCCTGGCGGAAAGCCTTGAAACGGTCGGTCTCGAAGGTGCCGGGATTGGCCTCCAGGGTGATCTCGGCATCGGCCTCCAGCTTGACGCGTGCCCGCACATCCGAGATCAGCTGCGCGATGGCGTCGGGCGAGAACAGGCTGGGCGTGCCGCCGCCGATGAAGACGCTGTGCACCATGCGGCCCCAGAACAGCGGCAGGCTGGCCTCCAGGTCGGCGCGCAGCGCGGCCAGGTAATCGCGCTCGGGCAGCGCACCCTCCGAGCCAGCCTGCCATTCGTGCGAGTTGAAGTCGCAGTAAGGGCATTTCTTGAGGCACCACGGCAGATGGATGTAGAGCGCCAGCGGCGGCAGGGCGCCCAGGCGCAGCGTGCCCGGGCGCATCAGGTGCATGACGTCGTTGGTGGCGCCCGGCGGGTCGCCCGCCGGCAGGATGGGGATGCTGGCCATCAGGTGGGCGTGTCGGCAAACCAGCGTTCGCGCATGAGCAGAAGCATGGCCTGGGCCGCGCGGCCCCGGTGGCTGTGGGCGTTTTTCACTTCGGTCGGCAGCTGCGCAAAGGTCTGGCCGAACTCGGGCAGCCACATCACCGGATCGAAGCCAAAGCCGTTGCTGCCCACCGGCTCGGGCGCGATGCGGCCCACCACCCGGCCGCTGGCCACCAGGGGCTCGGGGTCGTCGGCGCTGCGCAAGGCCACCAGGGTGCTGACCAGCGCGGCGCGCCGATCCGTCACGTCCTTCATCTGCTCCAGCAGGGCGCGCACGTTGTTGCTGTCGCCCTTCTCGTAGCCGAAACGGGTGGCGTAGTAGGCCGTGTCCACGCCCGGCTGGCCGCCAAAGGCGTCCACACACAGGCCGGCATCGTCGGCCAGCGCGGGCAGGCCGCTCAGCTGCGCGGCGTGGCGGGCCTTGGCCAGGGCGTTTTCGATGAAGGTGTGGTGCGGCTCGGCGGCCTCGGGGATGCCGAGGTCGGACTGGCGCACCAGTTCGACGCCCAGCGGCGCGAACATGGCCTGCAGTTCGGCCAGCTTGCCGGGGTTGTTCGACGCCAGGACCAGCTTCATGCCCACGCTCATTTGAAGGCGGCGGTCTGCAGTTCAACCAGCTCGCCTATACCCTTTTCGGCCAGGGCCAGCAGTTGGTTCATCTCGTCGCGGCTGAAGGCGACACCCTCGGCCGTGCCCTGCACTTCCACGTAGTGGCCGACGCCGGTCATCACCACGTTCATGTCGGTGTCACAGGCCGAGTCCTCGGGGTAGTCGAGGTCCAGCACCGGCACACCCTGCACGATGCCCACCGATACGGCGGCCACCGGGTGGATGATGGGCGACTCGCTCAGCTTGCCCGAAGCCAACAGCGTGTTGACTGCGTCCTGCGCGGCGACAAAGGCGCCGGTGATGCTGGCGGTGCGGGTGCCGCCGTCGGCCTGCAGCACGTCGCAGTCGAGTGCGATGGTGCGTTCGCCCAGTTTCTTGAGGTCGAACACGGCGCGCAGCGAGCGGCCGATCAGCCGCTGGATTTCCTGCGTGCGCCCGCTCTGCTTGCCCTTGGCGGCTTCGCGGTCGCTGCGGGTGTGGGTGGCACGCGGCAGCATGCCGTACTCGGCCGTGACCCAGCCCTCGCCGCTGCCGCGTTTGTGCGGCGGCACCTTGTCCTCCACGGAAGCGGTGCACAGGACGCGGGTGTCGCCGAACTCGATCAGCACCGAACCTTCGGCGTGTTTGGTGAAGCCGCGGGTGATGCGCACCGGGCGCAGTTGGTCGGCGGCCCGGCCGAAGGAACGGGCCAGGGTCGCAGGGGAAGTGGAACTCATTTGGAAGGACCTTTTCGTGCCGCTGAGCGGCGTATGGCTTCGTTGATCTCGGCGATCGAACGCTCGATGGCCGCGTCGTCGAAGTCGTCGAGCGAGGGGTCGATGGTACCGGCCTGTATGGTCGAGGCGAAGACGCCATCGCTGACGCCGTCTGTGCTGATCACGTGGGTGGGCTCGAAGTCGCCCGGCGTCTCCCAGTCCAGCGCCAGCACGGTGACGTTGTCGCAGTGGGCGCCGCCGCGCTTGAGCGCCTCGTCCACCAGCACCGGCACCGCCTCGCGCACCTGCCCCTGGCTCAGCTGCTCGGCGATGTGTTCGTCGCTGAGCTCGGACCACAGGCCGTCGGAGCACAGCAGGACGCGGTCGCCCTCGTGCAGGAAGACCGGGTCTGAGACGTCGAACAGCGGCGCCACCGGCGATCCCAGGCAGGTGAACAGGATGTTGCGGTTCATGGGGTCGGCCTGGCCCCGGATCATGATGTGTTTCTCGGCGTAGGAATGGTCGCGGCTGCGCTGCAGCAACTGCCCGCCGCGCACCAGGTAGATGCGCGAATCGCCCGAGTGAATCCACTGCAGGTAGCCGTTCTGGATCACCGCCGCCACCAGTGTCGTGCGGGGGTTGTCCAGCATGGCGTGTTCGTTGCCGTGGTTGACGATGGCCTGGTGGGCGGCCATCAGGGCCTCGCTCAGGAAGCCGGCCACCTTGCCCAGGGCGGGCTGGGCCTGCTGCTGGAACAGGTCGGACACCGCCTGGATCGCCAGTTGCGCCGCCACCTCGCCCTGCGGATGCCCGCCCATGCCATCGGCCAGCGCGAGCAGCACCGCCTCGCGGGTGTAGCTGTAGCCCATGCGGTCTTCGTTCTTCTCGCGACCGCCCTGGCGGCTGAGCTGGTGGACGGCAAACTTCATGGTGCTCACAGGTGGGTGACGTCCGAGGCCGGACGCCCTTTCTTGCCGTCGGGCGAGATCAGGTTTTCGAACTGCTGGCGCACCTTGTCGGCGACGCTGGGCTTGGAGTAGCTGCGCTCGATTTCGCGGCCCAGTTCCTTCTGCAGCGAAAACACCGACTGCGGCCGGGCCAGGGGATCGAGCGCCATGCACCATTGCACGACCTCGATCAGGTTGTCGGAATACACACCCCTCAGCCGCCCCATGGCCAGGGCCAGGCGGTCCTTTTCCAGCCGCTGCGGGGCATCGTTGGGCGGGTAGCCCTGCATGCTGGCGTAGATGCAGGCGCCGACGGCATAGATGTCGGTCCAGGGTCCGAGCTGGGCGTTGCGCTTGTACATCTCGGGCGCGGCGAAGCCGGGCGTGTACATGGGCCGCACGAACTGGCCCTCCTTGTTGAGAACCTCGCGCGCGGCGCCAAAATCGATCAGCACCGCCTTGTTGTCCTCGGTGATGAAGACGTTGGCCGGCTTGATGTCCAGGTGCAGCATCTTGTGCTGGTGCACGATGCGCAGACCCCGCAACACCTCGTCGAACAGTGAGCGGATGGTGGATTCGCGGAACACCTTGGGGCGCTTGAGCTCGCGCGCGGTGACGATGAAGTCCTGCAGGGAGGCGCCCTCCAGGTAGTTCATCACCATGTAGACGGTTTCGTTCTCTCGGAAGAAGTTGAGCACGCTCACCACCGAGGGGTGGGAGATCTGGGCCAGCGCCCGGCCTTCCTCGAAAAAGCTCTTGAGGCCCAGGCGGTAGAGCGACAGCTTGTCGGCCGGCACCGTGGGCAGCAGGTGCCCGGGATCGCGCGAGGCCAGCGAGGCCGGCAGGTATTCCTTGAGCGCCACCTTCTGGCCACCGGCGTCGATGGCCAGGTAGACAATGCCAAAGCCACCCGCCGCCAGCTTGCGGATCACGCGGTAACCCCCTATGAGGGTATCGGGCGGCAGCGGAGCGGGTTTGGTCTTTGACATAATGCGGACTTTTGCAGCGCACGCCCGCCAGCGGCCTCCGGCCTGCGGGGCCCAACGGAAAATCCAATGCCAGTTTACAGCATGACCGGCTATGCCACGGTGCACGGCGGCCCCTCGAAAAGCGAGGCCGGCGGCACCGCGCAAGCGGCCGGTTCGCCCGGCGTTGCGCTTGAAATCCGATCGGTCAACAGCCGCTTCCTGGACCTCAGCTTCAAGCTTTCCGATGAGCTGCGCTCGGCCGAACCGGCCCTGCGCGACAAGATCATGTCCCGCATCAAACGCGGCAAGGTCGAATTGCGCGGTTGGATCGAGGGCCGGTCCGACGCCGGCCTGCAGGCCCCGACCTCCGCCGACCTGCAACGCCTGCTGGCGCTGCAGGACAGCATCCGCGCCTGGCTGCCCGACGCCGCCCCGCTGACGGTGGCCGAGGTGCTGCAGACCAAGACCCGCCAACCCATGTCCACCGCTGGCCTGTCGGACGCACTGGTGGAGCGCATGGACGCCGCACTGGACGCCTTCATCGCCTCGCGCGAGCGCGAGGGCGCCCGCCTGGCCAGCAGCCTGATCGAACGTGTCATTCAGCTGCGTGCCCTGGCCCAGCAGGCCCAGCCGCTGGTGCCCCAGCTGGTGGAGCAGCAGCGCCAGCGTTTCCTGGAGCGCTGGAACGATGCCCTGGGCAGCGCCGACGGCGCGCCACCGGCCGACATGGCACGCGACCGCGCGCTGACCGAGGCCACCGCCTTCGCCATCCGCATCGACGTCGCGGAGGAGCTCACGCGCCTGGCCTCGCACCTGGATGAAATCGAGCGCCTGCTGCAGCACGGCAAGGACCTGGGCAAACGCCTGGACTTCCTGATCCAGGAACTGCACCGCGAAGCCAACACCCTGGGCTCCAAATCGTCCAGCCTGGAGCTGACCCGCATCTCGGTCGACATGAAGGTGCTGATCGAGCAGATGCGCGAGCAGGTCCAAAACATCGAGTGAACACCATGGAATACCCAGGCAACCTCTACGTGGTGGCGGCCCCCAGCGGCACCGGCAAATCCAGCCTGGTGAAGGCGCTGATGGAGCTCGACTCCCACATCGCGCCGTCCATTTCGCACACCACGCGCGCGCCCCGAGGGCAGGAGGTGGACGGCCGCGAATACCACTTCGTGGACAACGCCACCTTCGACCGCATGGTCGCCGAAGGCGCGTTCGTGGAGTGGGCGCACGTGCACAACAACCGCTACGGCACCTCGCGCGCTGGCATCGAGGCCATGATCGGCCAGGGCATGGATGTGGTCCTGGAAATCGACTACCAGGGCGCGCTGCAGATCAAGAAGATGTTCGCCAATGCGGTGCTGATCTTCATCCTGCCGCCGAGCTGGGCCGAGCTGCGTTCGCGCCTGCAGCGCCGCGCCGAGGACTCCCCCGACACCATCGAGCTGCGCCTGCGCAACGCCGCAGAGGAGGTGGCCCAGGTGCGGGAATTCGATTTCGTTATAATCAACGATTCATTTGACCGCGCGCTCTTCGATCTGAAAGCCATCGCCCACGCCCAGCGCCTGAAGTTCGCTGCGCAGCAACGGGCCCGCGCAGACACCTTCCGCGCTCTCAACATCCTCTAGTTTTTTGCCCCAGGAGAACACCATGGCCCGCATCACCGTCGAAGACTGCCTGGAAAAAATCCCCAACCGCTTCCAGCTCGTGCTGGCCGCCACCTACCGGGCCCGCATGCTGAGCCAGGGCCACGCGCCCAAGATCGAAAGCAAGAACAAGCCTGGCGTGACCGCCCTGCGCGAGATTGCCGACGGCAAGATCGGCCTGGAAATGCTCAAAAAAGTTCCCATCTGATCGCGCGCACACCGTCCCCAAAAAGCACCTTCGTGGTGCTTTTTTTGTTTGCGCGGCGAGGTCAAGGCCTCCCCGCGCGGCGGGCCGCGCGCTCAGCGGATAAAGTACGGGTATGAGTCCCACGGCCGCCACCGCATTTCCCGTTGAAAGCGCCAGCTCCACGCCCGCCCAGAGCGCGGCGGCGGCCAGCTTCGCCGGACTGGTGGCGCGCATGGACTACCTCAGCGCCGCCGAGGTGGAAATGGTGCGCCAGGCCTACCGCTTTGCCGACGCCGCCCACCTGGGTCAGATGCGCAAGAACGGCGACCCCTACATCACCCACCCGATCGCCGTGGCCGCAATGTGCACCGAGTGGAAGCTGGACGCCCAGGCCCTGATGGCCGCGCTCATGCACGATGTGCTGGAGGACTGCGGCATCACCAAGCAGGAGATGGTGGAGCGTTTCGGCGCGCCGGTGGCCGAGCTGGTGGACGGCCTGACCAAGCTGGACAAGCTGGAGTTCGACACCCGGGAGCAAAACCAGGCGGAGTCCTTCCGCAAGATGCTGCTGGCGATGGCGCGGGACGTGCGCGTCATCCTGATCAAGCTGGCCGACCGCACCCACAACATGCGCACCATGGGCGACATGCCCAAGGCCAAGTGGGGCCGCATCTCCAGCGAAACGATCGAGATCTACGCCCCCATCGCCCACCGCCTGGGTCTGAACCACACCTACCGGGAACTGCAGGACCTGGCCTTCCGCTTCCTGCACCCCTGGCGCTACGAGGTGCTGAGCAAGGCCCTGAGCAAGGCGCGCGGACGCCGCAAGGACCTGATCTCGCGGGTGCGTCACGAGGTGGAGGCGGCGTTCGAGAAACACGGTGTGCACGTGCGCATCATGGGACGCGAGAAGACCCTGTACTCGGTCTACCGCAAGATGGACAACAAGCACCTGTCCTTCTCGCAGGTGACCGACATCTATGGCTTTCGCATCGTCCTGCCCGAGCTGACCGACTGCTACACCGCCATGGGCGTGCTGCACCAGCTCTACAAGCCCCTGCCGGGGAAGTTCCGCGACTACATCGCCATCCCCAAGGTCAACGGCTACCAGTCGCTGCACACCACGCTGATCGGCCCCTTCGGCACCAACATCGAGTTCCAGCTCCGCACCCACGCCATGGACGTGGTCGCCGAGTCGGGCGTGGCCGCCCACTGGCTTTACAAGGCCAGCGAACCGGGCAGCGACACCAGCCAGCGCCTGGGCACGCAGTGGCTGCAGTCGCTGCTGGACATCCAGCAGGAAACCCACGACGCGGCCGAGTTCTGGGACCACGTCAAGATCGACCTCTTCCCCGACGCGGTCTACGTGTTCACGCCCAAGAGCAAGATCATGGCCATGCCGCGTGGCGCGACCGTGATGGACTTCGCCTACGCCATCCACAGCGACGTCGGCCACCGCGCCATCGCCGCCAAGATCAATGGCGAGCAGATGCCGCTGCGCAGCGAACTCAACAACGGCGACGTGGTCGAGGTCGTGACCTCGCCCCACGCCCAGCCCAACCCGGCCTGGCTGAGCTTCGTCAAGACCGGGCGGGCGCGCAGCAAGATCCGGCACTACCTCAAGACCGTCGCCCACGACGAATCGCGCGCACTGGGCCAGCGCATGTTGACCCAGGCCTTGCGTGCCGAGGGCTTTGCAGAACTGCCGGGCGACTCGGCGGAGCACAAGGCGATCTGGGACAAGCTGCTGCGCTTCACCGGCAACCGCGGGCGCGACGAATTGCTGGCCGACATCGGCATGGGACGGCGCATCGCCAGCATGGTGGGCAAGAAGCTGGGCATGCTGCTGGCCGAAACCGGCGTCAAGCCCGACCTGCTGCTGATCAGCACCGAGCGCTACGCCAGCGGCCAGGAAACCGTGACCCAGGGCGTGGTCACACTGGACGGCAGCGAAGGCCTGTCGGTGCAGTTCGCCACCTGTTGCCACCCCATCCCTGGCGACCGTATCGTGGGCTACCTGGGGCGTGGTGAAGGTCTGGTGGTGCACATCGACGACTGCCCCATTGGCCGGCGCCTGCTCGACCGCGATCGCGAGCGCTTCCTGGAAGTGGAGTGGGCCGACGAACCGGTGCGCGCTTTCGAGTCGGCGGTGCTGGTGACCGTGACCAACGGCAAGGGCGTGCTGGCCCGCGTGGCGGCCGCCCTGGCCGCGGCCGAGGCCGACATCACCCACGTGGACATGGGCATGGAGCCGGCGCAGACCGCCACCGACCTGAAATTTGCCATCACCGTTCGCGACCGCGTGCACCTGGCCGAAGTGCTACGCAGCCTCAAGCGCACGCCTTCGGTGGTGAAGGCGCAGCGCCTGCGGCCACGGGGCGCCTGAACGCGCCCGTCATCAGCCGTTGGCGGGCGTGGGGTAGCTGACCCGCAGCACCTCGATCTGACGCCAGCCGGTGGGCGTCATCAACCTCACCTCGTCACCTTCACGCGCCTTCAGCAGGGCCTGGGCCACGGGTGACACCCAGCTCACCTGCCCTTGTGTGTTGTCGGCCTCGTCGATGCCACGGATGGTGATGGTGGTCTCGTGGCCCGACTCATCGCAATAGGTCACAGTGGCGCCGAAAAAGACCTGATCCCGTCCGTGGTGCACGCTGGGCTCCACGACTTCGGCGATCTCCAGCCGCTTGGTCAGGAAACGGATGCGGCGATCGATTTCGCGCAGCCGCTTCTTGCCATACAGGTAGTCGCCGTTTTCCGAGCGGTCCCCGTTGCTGGCCGCCCAGTGCACCACCTCGACGATGCGGGGACGCTCTTCGTCGATGAGCCCAAACAACTCGGCCCGGAGGCGGTCGTAGCCTTCGCGGGTGATGTAGTTCTTGGTGCCTGCGGGCACGGCCGGCATGGCGCCGCCGTCTTCGTCATCGTCCCCGTCGGACTCGCGTGTGAACGCCTTGCTCATGCCTTCGCTCCCGCTGATGGACAATCACCATCCGGCCCCAAGAAAAAAGGCCTGCAACTTGCGTTGCAGACCTTTTTCGTTTTTGGTGCGGCTGGCAGGATTCGAACCCACGACCCCTTGGTTCGTAGCCAAGTACTCTATCCAACTGAGCTACAGCCGCTGAAGCAATAAGTATAACACTGTTTTTTGGCCCTTCTTTTCACCTTGCCACAAACGCTTCAAAATTCTTGCAGACATGTGGGTGACGAGGGGCAAGCCGGCGCGTTACAGTGCACTCACGATGAGACGCCACGCTGCCCGCCCCTTCCAAGTTGTCACGCTGCTGCTGGCCTGTGCGTGGCTGCTGCAGGGCTGCGCGGTGGTGGCCGTGGCCGATGCGGCCGTCACGGTGGTGGCGACGGGCGTCAAGATCACCGCCAAGGCCGTGGGCGCCGTGGCCGACGCTGTGATTCCCGACGGCGACAAGAAGCAGGACTGAGACCCGCGCCCGTTCAGCAGTCGATCTGCTCGGGCCCCAGGAAAGCCTGCGCGTAGCTGCGGTAGACCTGCTTGTCGACGAACACATCAAAGAGGTCCGGATCGATGTGCCCGCCTTCCTTGAAGTTGCGCATGATGGCCAGCGCCTGCGACAAAGGCATGGCCTTCTTGTAGGGGCGGTCGCTGGCGGTCAGGGCCTCGAAGATATCGGCAATGCCCATCATGCGCGCCTGCCAGCTCATCTCTTCGCGTTTGAGTCCCTTGGGGTAACCGCGCCCATCCATGCGTTCGTGGTGGCCACCCGCGTACTCGGGCACCCGCGTCAGGTGCTTGGGCCAGGGCAGTTGCTCCAGCATGCGTATGGTGGTGGAGATGTGTTGGTTGATCACCTCGCGCTCGGGCCCGGTCAGCGTGCCGGCACGCACGCTCAGGTTGTCCACCTCGTCGTCGCTGAGCAGGGGCCGTGGCTGGCCATCCGGGCCTTGCCACACATAGGCGCGGGCGATGTGGCGCACGCGCGCCACGTCATCGTCGCTCATGCGTTCGCCGCCGATGTTGGTGCGGCGCAGGAATTCGCGGTCGGCGTCGCAGCGCTCCAGAAAGGCGGCCAGATCGGCATCGCCACCGGCGGCAGACTGGCTGCTGGCCACCGCGCGCCAATGCCGCAGTTCGGCCTCGCGCTTGACCAGTTCGAAGCGCACGTCGACGTCGTGGATGCGGTCGTGGATGGTCTGCAGCTTGGTGGCCTTGTCGACCACGTGCACCGGCGTCGTGACCTTGCCGCAGTCGTGCAGCAGCGCGGCGATGCGCAACTCGTGGAAATCCTTGTCGGTCATGCGCACGTCGCGCAACGGCCCGTCCTCGGTCGCGTTCACGGCCTGGGCCAGCATCATGGTGAGCTCGGGCACGCGCTGGCAATGGCCACCGGTGTAGGGCGATTTTTCGTCAATGGCGGCGTTGATGAGGCCGATGAAGGACTCGAACAGCGATTCGAGCTGCTGCAGCAACTGCCGGTTGGTCAGCGCGATGGCGGCCTGGGAGGCCAGCGACTCGGCCAGGCGTTGGTCGGCCGCGGTGAACGCCTCCACCTCACCGGAGTCGGGGTCGATGGCATTGAGCAGCTGCAGCACCCCGATCAGGTCGCCTTCGTGGTTTTTCATCGGCACCGTGAGAAAGGACTTGGAGCGGTAGCCGGTGCTTTCGTCGAATTTGCGCGTGCCCGAAAAATCGAAACCGGCGGTCGTGTAGGCGTCGGGCACGTTCACCGTCTGGCCGGTGTTGGCCGCGTAGGCCGCCACCAGGCTGTGGTTGGGCGAGCCATCGGCGGCGCGCAGCGGCAGGTCGTGGAATTTGCCCGAGATGGCCTGCCCGCCCACCCCACCCAGGGCAATTCCCAGCCGGTCGTTGTGCACGATCTCGAAATGCAGGTGCTGCTGATCTTCGGTCAGTTGGTAGAGCGTGCCGCCCTCGGCCCGCGTGATCGCCTTGGCCGCCAGCAGGATGTTCTCCAGCAAGCGGTCGATGTTGCGCTCGCTGGACAGCGCCGCGCCCACGGCAATCAGTTGCTCAAAGCGCCGCAGCAGGGTATAGGTGGTTTCCATGTCGTGATCTCGTTGAGGTGGCGCAAAGCTGGCCCACATTGTCAAACAAAGACAAGACTTGTGACCGCCCCACGGTCAGGATTCCGGCGTCCGCTCCAGACGTCCGGCCAGCGTCATCTCCAGCCACAAGCGCTGGACAAAAGAGCGGTCGAGCAACAGCCACAACAACACCGGCGCCAACGGCGTCAGCATCAGGAAACCGAACTGGTAGCCGTAGGCCACCACCTCCAGCGACCAGCGCGGCAGACCGGTCTGCACCAGCACCTGCGGACCGCTGGCGAGCAAGGCATCCTTGAGCCATTGGAAACACAGGCTGATGGATTGCAAGGGCATCAACGCCACCGCGCCCAGCAGCAGCTTGAGCGGCCAGCGCCGCGGGCGGGACGCCAGCAGCAGGGCCCACAGCAGCACCACGCCGTAGCCGAAGGTGCGGTAGTTCACCTCGGGCGCCAGCTGCGCCACCACCAGGCGACCCCCTTGGGGCACCAGCACATTCAGATGCGTGAGCAGCACCCCCACCGTCCCCTGGCGCTCCACCCCCGCCACCCAGCCAAACAGGGTCTGCATGACCTGTCCCGCCAGTGCAATGACTGGCGCCGACAGGTAGGCAGACAACTGGTACCACGGCCACATGAGCACCAGCAGCCAGGCGATGCTCAGGAGCAGAAAGCGGGCCAAGCGGCTAGGGCCTGTGAACATCATTGTTCCCAGTGCGAATGGGGTGAAAACAGCGTCCATCTGGGCGCGCGACGACGGCCAGACTGGGCGTCTGGCCTAGGAGTGCAACAACGAGTGGCGCTGTTTTCACCCCATTCCCTCGGGTTGCGGCCAAAAAGGCCGTGCGCCGCGTTGCGAAGCCTCGCCGGGCCACCGGCCCGTCTGCGTTTCACGCCTTGCGCACGGCCTTTTTGACTCGCAACGCATCTTGGAAAAATGATGTTCACAGGCCCTGAGCGGCAAGCTGCATCTCCGAGCGGCGCGCGACAGCGCGCATCCACAACAGCCAGACCACCAGCACGTCGAGCATGATCAGGGCCTGCCAGAGGTAGAGATGGGCAAATTCGAAGGCCTGCATGCTCCACTGCCCCAGGTAGAAAAGGCTGATGACCCGCAGCAGGTTGGCCACCTGGATGGCCACGATGCCCACGGCCATGCCGGTGAGCTTGATCGCCCAGCCCGACGGAAAGGCGATGATGCCGGCCATCAGGATCAGCGCCGCCTCGACGCCGTTGCAGCCGGCCTCGATGGACACGCCAAAACCCGTGGACTTGCTTTGCAGGATCCGGCCGTGGCTGATCACGTCGCCATCGAACCATGTCATCACAAAGGCGCTCATGCGCGCGAGCAGGCTGGTCCACGGGTGCACCAGCGCCTGCTGCACCGGGTTCAGCATCTCGACGCCGAACAGCACGGCCAGCACGAACAGAAAAATAAGAAAGAAGCGCAGCACGGCGGGTCACCCGGTTCGACACGGCGG
Source organism: Hydrogenophaga sp. OTU3427 (assembly GCF_038440225.1). Classification (NCBI taxonomy): domain Bacteria; kingdom Pseudomonadati; phylum Pseudomonadota; class Betaproteobacteria; order Burkholderiales; family Comamonadaceae; genus Hydrogenophaga; species Hydrogenophaga sp. OTU3427. The sequence goes on from NZ_JASATI010000016.1 coordinate 54,379, forward strand.
GTTGAGCCGCGCAATCCTGTTGCGGCGATGCCCACCTGTGGCGGAATTATCACCTCGGCCGCCTCATACGGGTGCCGTTGCCACGCGGCGGCGGCAACGGAAAAGCCCCACACTTTCGTGCAGGGCTTTGGCGTATCTGGCTCCCCGACCTGGGCTCGAACCAGGGACCTACGGATTAACAGTCCGGCGCTCTACCGACTGAGCTATCGGGGAAAAATTCGGTAAGTTCGCAATGATACTGGTAGGCCGTGTTGGACTTGAACCAACGACCAAAGGATTATGAGTCCTCTGCTCTAACCAACTGAGCTAACGGCCCGACCAGCGCGGGATTGTAAGCGCAGCCCAAGAGGCTGCTGGCGCTCACTTGTTGTGGCTCAGTGCATTGCTGACCAGCTTGGCGGTGATGTCGACAATCTGGATCATCCGATCATACGCCATGCGCTGGGGTCCGATCACGCCCAGGGTGCCGACCACCTGGCCGTCCACCTCGTAGGGCGCAGTCACCACCGACAGGTCCTGGTAGGGCACGACCTGGCTTTCGCCGCCAATGAAGATGCGCACGCCCTCGGCCTGGGTGGACACGTCCAGCAGGCGCATGAGCTGGGCCTTTTGCTCGAACAGGTCGAACAGGCGGCGCAAGTTGCCCATGTCGCTGGAGAACTCGTTCACCGACAGCAGGTTGCGCTCGCCGGCAATCACCACCTCGTCGGCCGCCTGGTCACTGCTGGGATCGTCCTCCACCGCGGTCACCATCAGTTGCGCGATTTCGGTGCGAAGGGCATCGACCTCGGTGCGCAGGCGCTCGCGCACCGTCTCCATGGTCAGGCCGGCGTAGTGGGCATTGAGGAAGTTGGCCGCCTCCTGCAACTGCGACTGGCTGTAGACCGTCTGGGTGTGGATGACGCGGTTCTGCACCTCGCCATCGGGCGAGACGATGATGACCAGCACCCGGTGCTCGGACAAACTGAGGAATTCGATATGGCGAAACACCGAGCTGCGCCGCGGCGACATCACCACGCCGACGAACTGCGACATGTTGGACAGCAACTGGGCCGCGTGGTTGATGACCTTGTGCGGCTGGTCGGCCTGCAGGCTGGCGCCCGCCATGCCGTCCTGGGCGGCCAGCTGGTCGCGGTTGACGGTGAGCATGGTGTCCACGAACAGCCGGTAGCCGCGCGCGGTGGGAATGCGCCCGGCCGAGGTGTGCGGGCTGGCGATCAGGCCCAGTTCCTCCAGGTCGCTCATGACGTTGCGGATGGTCGCGGGCGACAGGTCCAGGCCGGTGGCCTTGGCGAGCGTGCGCGAGCCGACCGGCTGTCCGTCAGCGATGTAGCGCTCAACCAAGGCCTTGAGCAACAACTTGGAGCGGTCGTCTAGCATGCTTTCAATCTGTGGAGCTGTGTTGTAATTTAAACATGACATCGCCCACCCCGCCGCGCTCCGTGCACAGCAGCCCCAACGCCCCGCTGCGCTTCCGGCACGTGGCCATCGTCGGCAAGTACCAGGCGCTGGGCTCCCGCGACGCGCTCGATGGCATTGCCCACTTCCTGCACGGTGAGGGCTGCGATGTCGCGATGGAGCGCGACACCGCCCACAACACCGGCCTGATGCAGTACGGCGCGCTCGACGTGGACGACATCGGCGCCCGCTGCGACCTGGCGCTGGTGGTGGGTGGCGACGGCACCATGCTGGGCATCGCCCGCCAGCTCGCCCGCCACGGCGTGCCGCTGGTGGGCATCAACCAGGGCCGGCTGGGCTTCATCACCGATGTGGCCTACGGCGACTATCCCGACAAGCTCCGCCCGATGCTGCGCGGTGTCTTCGACGAGGACCGGCGCGCCCTGATCGAGGCCAACGTGTGGCGCGATGGGCGCTGCGTGTTCCAGGCCACGGCGCTCAACGACGTGGTGGTCAACCGCGGCCCCGCCGCCAGCATGATCGAGCTGCGTGTGGCGGTGGACGGCCGTTTCGTGGCCAACCAGCGCGCCGACGGCCTGATCATCGCCTCGCCCACCGGCTCCACCGCCTACGCCCTGTCGGCCGGCGGACCGCTGCTGCACCCGGCCATCGCCGGCTGGGTGATGGCACCGATCGCGCCCCACACCCTATCAAACCGGCCCATCGTCCTGCCCTCCGACGGCGAAATCAGCGTCGAGCTGGTGTCCGGCAAGGACGCCAGCGCCAATTTCGACATGCAGACTTTCACCGAACTGATGCACGGCGACCGTATCATCGTCAAGCGCTCGCCACACCAGTTGCGGCTGCTGCACCCGACCGGCTGGAGCTACTTCGACACCCTGCGCAAGAAGTTGCACTGGAACGAAGGCGTGGCCTGAAGCGCCGCTCGGGCGCCGGCTGCGTCGGGTGGGTGGCCGCGAGCGCCCCAGGTTTCCCCGTTTGTCCTCTCTGAGCAATCCATGGCACTGCAACGCATTGTTCTGTCCGACTTCGTCATCGTCCAGCGCCTGGAACTGGACCTGCACGCCGGCTTCACCGTGCTGACCGGCGAGACCGGCGCCGGCAAATCCATCCTGATCGACGCCCTGCAGCTGGTGCTGGGCGCGCGTGCCGACAGCGCCGTGGTGCGCGAGGGCGCGGCCCGCTGCGAGGTCTCGGCCGAGTTCGACCTGACGCCACCGGTGGCCACCTGGCTGGCCGACAACGGCTTCGACGCCGAAGACAGCCTGCTGCTGCGCCGCACCGTGGACACCCAGGGCCGCAGCAAGGCCTGGATCAACGGCGGCGCGGCCACGGCCGGGCAGCTCAAGGCCCTGGCCGACGGCTTGGTCGACATCCACGGCCAGCACGCCTGGCAAAGCCTGACCCGCCCCGACGCGGTGCGCCAGTTGCTGGACGCGTACGCCGGCATCGCCACCCACGCCCTGCCCGGCCTGTGGGCCGACTGGCGCGGGGCGCTGAAGGCACTGGACACCGCACGCACCCAGCAGGCCACGCGCCAGCAGGAAAGCGAACGCCTGAGCTGGCAGATCGGCGAGGTGGCCAAGCTCGCCCCGGGAGCCGACGAGTGGGACGAGCTCAACACCCAGCACGGCCGCCTGGCCCACGCACAAGACCTCATCAGCGCCGCCCAAGGCGCGCTGGCCGCGCTGGACAACGACGACACCAGCGCCCTGTCGCTGCTGGCGCGCGCCACGGCCCTGCTCGAATCGCAGGTGGGCATCGAGCCCCGGTTCACCGAAGTGCTCAAGGCCCTGGAGGATGCCCAGGCCCAGTTGCAGGACAGCGTGCACACGCTGCAGCACTACGGCCGCGACACCGAACTCGACCCGGCGGCGCTGCAGGCACTCGACGAGCGCCTGACCAACTGGATGTCGCTGGCGCGGCGCTACCGCTGCACGCCCGAGGAACTGCCCCAGCGCCTGGCCGACTGGAGAACGCAGCTGGCCGAGATCGACCGCGCCAGCGACCTGGACGGCCTGCAGAAAGAAGCCACCGCGCGCGAAGCCGCCTTCATGAAGGAGGCCAAGCGCCTGTCCAAGCTGCGGCAGCAGGGCGCGGCCCGACTGTCCGAAGGCATCACCCTGGCCATGCAAGGCCTGGGCATGCAAGGCGGCCGCTTCGAGGTTCGTCTGGCCCCACTGGACGAACCGCAGGCGCACGGCCTGGAGCAGGTCGAGTTCCTGGTGGCCGGTCACGCCGGCAGCACGCCGCGTCCGGTGGGCAAGGTGGCCTCGGGCGGCGAGCTCTCGCGCATCGCGCTGGCCATCTCGGTCACCACCAGCCAGTTGGGGGAAGCACCCACCCTGATCTTCGACGAGGTGGATTCGGGCGTGGGCGGGGCCGTGGCGCAGACCGTGGGCCAGCTCATGCAGCGCCTGGGCCGCGACCGCCAGGTGCTGGCCGTGACCCACCTGCCCCAGGTGGCGGCCTGCGCCGACCAGCACCTGCGCGTGGCCAAACACAGCGGCGCCCTGGGCGCGCTGAGCCAGGTGCAGGCGCTGGACGCCGCCGAACGCGTGCAGGAACTGGCCCGCATGCTGGGCGGCAGCGCCACCTCCGGCGCCTCGCTGGCCCACGCGCGCGAAATGCTCGAAGCGGCCGCGGGTGTCTGAAGCGAACACCATGCCCATGCAGCTCGTGCTCATCACCGGCATGTCCGGCTCCGGCAAATCGGTGGCGCTGCACGCGCTGGAGGACGCCGGCTTCTACTGCGTGGACAACCTGCCCCCCGAGCTGCTCGAATCCTTTGTGGCGCTGGAACACGGCCACCGCGCCGAACGGGTGGCCGTGGCCATGGACGTGCGCAGCGCCGCCTCGCTGCCCGGCCTGCCAGCGCGCCTGCGCCAGCTGCGCGGCACCGACGTGCAACTCACCACCCTGTTCCTCGACGCCACCACCGACACCCTGGTGCGGCGCTTCTCGGAAACGCGGCGCATGCACCCGCTGTCGCTGGCCGACGCCGCCGACCAGCAGCGCGCCCTGATCGACGCCATCGAACTCGAACGCGAGCTGCTGGGCGACCTGCGCGACCAGGCCCTGGTGCTGGACACCAGCCTGCTGAAGGCCTCCACCCTGCGCAGCCAGGTCAAGGGCCTGATCCAGGCGCCTCCCTCGCAGCTCACCCTGGTGTTTGAATCCTTTGCCTTCAAACGCGGCATTCCCATGGACGCCGACTTCGTGTTCGACGTGCGCATGTTGCCCAACCCACACTACGAAGCGGAGCTGCGCCCGCTGACCGGCCGCGACGCGCCGGTGGCCGACTTCCTGCGTGGACACCCGGAAGTACTGGCGATGCGCGAACACATCGCCGGCTTCCTGCAGCGCTGGCTGCCCGCCATGCGGCAGGACCACCGCAGCTACGTCACCGTGGCGGTGGGCTGCACCGGCGGCCAGCACCGCTCCGTCTACATGGTGGAAACGCTGGCGGCCGAGTTCGGGCCACACTGGACGGTGCGCACCCGGCACCGCGAGCTGGACTGATCAGGCTCCGTCGAGCCACAGCCGCACCGGCGCCGGCAGGCCCAGCGCCTGCCATTCACCGGGGGTGGCCCAGCGGCCATCGGACGCCGGCCCCGCCGATACGTTCACCGGCAGCACGGCCGGCCGCAGGCTCAGTTCGCGGTGGGTGAGGCTGTGCTTGCGCGCCGGCAACCATTGCACGGCGGCGCCATCCAGACCCCATGACACCAGCGCGCCCAGCAACGCGGCCTCGTCGCCAAACACCGGCGTGCAGTACAGGCCGGCCCAGATGCCACGCGGCGGCCGCCGCTCCAACCAGACCGCGCCGTCGGGGCGGCGCAGGGCCAGCAGCCACCAGGTCTCGTGACGGCGCAGCAGCTTGCGTGTCTTCACCGGGTAGGCGTCGGGTGCGCCAGTGGACAGGCCGCGGCAATCGCTGGACAGCGGGCACAGCAGGCACTGCGGCTTGCTGCGGGCACACAGGCTGGCGCCGAGGTCCATCAGGCCCTGGGTGTAGGACGCCATGGCGGCGTGGTCAGCATCGGGGGGCACCAGCGCCTGCGCCAGCGCCGACAGCGCCCGTTCGTTGCCGGCCTGCGCCAGATCACCCTCAAAACCCAGCGCCCGCGACAGCACGCGCTTGACGTTGCCGTCCATGATGGAGATGCGCTCGCCGAAACAGAAGGCCGCGATCGCCGCCGCCGTGGACGGACCGATACCCGGCAAGGTCTGCAATTCGACCGAAGTGGTGGGAAACACGCCAGCGAAGCGCGCGACCACCTGCTGCGCACAGGCGTGCAGGTTGCGCGCGCGGCTGTAGTAGCCCAGGCCGCTCCACAGCGCCATCACGTCGTCGGACGGCGCCGCCGCGAGATCGGCCACGGTGGGAAAGCGGGCCAGGAAACGTTCGTAGTAGCCCAGCACCGTGCTCACCTGGGTCTGCTGCAGCATGATTTCGGACAGCCACACGCGGTAGGGGTCGCGGGTGTGCTGCCAGGGCAGGTGGCTGCGGCCATGGCTGCGCTGCCAGGCCACCAGGCGGTGGAACAGGCCGTCCGGCCCGTGCGGCCCTGGCCCGTGTGCCACGGGCGGGTGGGCGGGGTCGGCGGCCATCAGGCCGGCAACACCGGCGTGGCGTCCACGGCGGGGGCAGGGGCGGCCACATCGCCATCGGCCGCATCGGGCCCGGCGTCGGCCAGCAGTTCCTCGCACCAGCCGCGCAGGCGGGCCTGGGTGGCGTCCAGCTCGACCTGCATTTGCTCCAGCTCGCGGATGCGGTCGTCCAGCCCGCTGGCCGCGGTCTGGATGCGGGTCACGGCCTCCATGCGGCGCGTGAAGTTGCGGCGGCGTTCGCGCAGCTGGCCATCCAGCTGGGCCGCCGAGCCCTTGTTCCAGGTCTCGACCTCAGCCAGGGCGGTGTCGAACACGCCTTTGAGACGCGACATCAACGCGCGCGCCAGGCGTTCGGCGAACTCGGGCTGGGCCAGCTTGAGCGTGTTGCTCAGGCCCAGGTACTGCAGGTGGTTGCGCTCGATCAGGGCCAGGTCTTCGCGGAAGCGCTGGAGGTCGGGCGCGGCCGGGGGCTGGAGCGAAAAACCGAATTCCGCGTTCAGGCTCTTGAAGCTGTTGACCAGCATGGCGTGGATGTCGTTGCCCATGGCCTGCGCCCGCGACACGACGTCGCGCAGGCGGTCAAAACAGTCGCCGTAGGTCTTCTTGACACCGAACTTGATGCCCGGCTTCTTGAGCGCCTCGGCCAGCTGCGTGACCTCGGCCTTGAGGGTGGTGGTGCTCAGCAGGCCAAACAGTTCGCGCAACAACTTGAGGTGCACCGAGCGCACCGCCTGGATGCGCGCGCCGCTGCTGTCGAACTCCGCCTGCTCCTGCTCGATGCGCAGGCGCATCTGGCGGATCACGGTGGCGTTCTTGCCGCGCAGGCCTTCGAGCTCCTGCATCTGCTCCACCAAATCGCGCTCGCGCGCGTGCAGCATGCGCCCGGTTTCGTTCTGCAGTTCATGCAAACCATCGGCCACCACGCCCTGCAGGATGCGCCTGCGCCGGCCCAGCAGGCCTTCGCCCAAGGCGTGTTCAAGATCGGGCAGGCGGCTGGCGGCCAGGCGCACCGGGTCTTGCTGCACCTTGGCCAGCAAGCCTTTTTGCGCCGACACGGCGATCACCTGGTCCTCGGCCAGCCCCAGCACACGGGCCGAGGTGGCACGCTGGCGCTGGATCTGCGACTCGATGTATTCGGGCGTGCTGAGGTCGTCCCACAGCGTGTCGATCTTGTTGAGCACCACCAGACGCGAATCGATGCGCTCGGCCGCGGGCGCGAGGTGCTCGCGCCAGATGGTCAGGTCGGACTTGCTCACGCCGGCATCGGCCGCCAGGATGAAGACCACCGCGTGCGCCTGCGGCAGCAGGCTGACCGTCAACTCGGGTTCGGCACCGATGGCGTTGAGGCCGGGCGTGTCCAGGATCACCAGGCCTTGCTTGAGCAGGGGGTGGGCCATGTTGATCAGCGCATGGCGCCAGCGCGGCACCTCGACCAAACCGTCCGCGCCCACCAGCGGGTTGTCCTCGGGGGCTTCGTCGTGCCAAAAGCCCAGCGCACGCGCCTGCGCCTGGTCGACGTGCACCACCTCGGCCACTTTTTCGATGGCCTGGGCCAACTGAGCCGGGTCGTTCACGTCGAGATCGATGCGCTCCCACTTCTCGGGCGCGCCGCGCCACTCCATCAGCGACTGGGGCTGCAACCGGGTCTCGATGGGCAGCAGGCGCAGGCAGGGCGCGATGTCGGCGTCAAAGCCCAACTCGGTCGGGCACATGGTGGTGCGCCCGGCGCTGGCCGGCATGATGCGCCGCCCGTAGCCGGCAAAAAACACCGCATTGATGAGTTCGGACTTGCCACGCGAGAACTCGGCGACAAAAGCGACCATGACCTTGTCGGCCTTGACCTGCGACTGCAGCTGGTCGAGCCGCGCCGACACACCGGCGTCCACCAGCTCGTGTTCGGCCAGCCATTCGTTGAGCCCCTTCAGGCGCTGCGCGAACTGGCGGCGCCAGGCCCCGTGCTGGTCAAATTCCTGATTGAAGTCCATGGCGTGTGGGCTGGGCGAACAAAGACGTGGAAGGAGCGGGTCAATATAGCACCGCGTCCCGAGGCCGCATCACGGTTTTTGGCACTGTGGGCAGTAGAAGGTCGAACGCTGTCCCTGGCGCAGTGTCTTGATGGGCGTGCCACAGACCCGGCAGGGCAGACCCGCGCGGTCGTAGACCATGGCGTCCATCTGAAAGTAGCCACTTTCGCCGTGGGCGTTCTTGAAGTCCTTGAGCGTGCTGCCCCCCAGCGCCAGCGCGCGCGCCAGCACATCGCGCACCGCCGCATGCAGGCGCTGGGCCTGCGGCCGCGTGAGCAGGTGCGCCCGCCGGGTGGGTCGTATGCCGGCGGCAAACAGCGCCTCGGACGCGTAGATGTTGCCGACGCCCACCACCACGTCGCCCGCCAGCAACACCTGCTTGATCGGCGCGCGCCGCTTCCGCAACGCCGCGTGGAAAGCCTGCGGGTCGAAGCCCAGGCCCAGGGGCTCCACCCCCAGGCCGCCCAGCAGCTTCACCGCCACCGGATCGTCTTCGTCGAGGGCGAACACCACGGCGCCAAATCGGCGCGGGTCGTGCAGGCGCAGCACGCCGCGATCGGTCAGCAGGTCCACATGGTCGTGTTTGCCGGGCGCTGGCAAGGTGGTGTCGAAGCGCAGGCTGCCTGACATGCCCAGGTGCCACAGCAGCAGGCCCTCGCTCAGGTCCATGAGCAGGTATTTGCCACGCCGGCGCACGCCCAGCACCGTCTGCCCGGCCAGGCGGGCGCCCTCGCAGCCCAGGGACCAGCGCAGCGGCAGGCCGAGGCGCAGGCCCGTCACACGCGCGCCGGCGATGCGGTCGGCAAAACTCTGCCGCGTGACTTCAACTTCGGGCAACTCGGGCATGGTTCAGGCAAGGGTTGGGACGGTTGGGGGGCCACGGCCACCACGGGCGCAAGGGGCATGACCCTTCCATTATCATGACCCAGATGAAGTCCGCCGCCCGCTCCAGAACCCCAACCATCCGCCACCACCGCTGGACGTGGCCGCTGTGTCTGGCGGCCTCGGTCACCGTCCTGGCCACGTCGGGACATGCACAAACAGCGCCGTCGGCCGAGATGGCAGCGGCCGACACAGCGGCGCCGGAAACGTCGGCCCTGGATGGCGAACTCTTCTATCAGCTGCTGCTGGGCGAACTCAATGTGCGCGGCGACGACCCGGGGGCGGGCTACTCCCTGTTCCTGGACGCGGCGCGGCGCACCCAGAGCGCGCAGCTCTACCGGCGCGCGGTGGACATCGCGCTGCAGGCACGCTCCGGCGATGCCGCTCTGACCGCCGCCGACGCCTGGGCGCTGGCCTTCGACCGCAGCAGTGAGCCGTTGCGCTTCAAGCTGCAGATCCTGCTGGCCCTGAACCGGGTGGCCGACACGCCACCGGTCCTGAAAAAGCTGGTGGCCCTGGGCAGCGCCGACAAACGCGACGAGCTCATCCTCAGCATCCCCCAAACCTTCGGCCGCACCGCCGACAGGGGCCGGGCCGCCGGCGCGGTGCGCGAAGCGCTCAAGGAAGAACTGGCGGGCGGCCCGAACGCCGCTGCCGCCTGGGCCACGGTCGGCCGCATGGAACTGGCCGCCGGCCGCACGGCCGAGGCGCTGACCGCCGCCCAACGCGCACAGGCCGCTTCGGTGCGTTCGCGCCACTCTGCCGTGCTGGCGCTGGAGCTGATGGAAGATGGCCCCGGCCGTGGCAGCGCGGAAACCCTGGTCCAGCGCTACCTGGCGGTGGCACGCAACGGCGACACGCCCGTGCAACTGGCCTATGCCCGCGTGCTGCTCGAACTGCAACGCCCTGGCGAGGCGCTGCGCCAGGTGGAGGAGGTGGTGGCCCTGGCCGATGCGCCCGCCGAAGCGTGGCTGCTGCTGGGCACCACCCACGCCCGGGCCAACCGAGACACACCCGCCCGTGCGGCCCTGGAACGCTACCTGCAAAAGACCGAGGGCAACGACAGCGACGTCACCGCCCGAGGCCGCACCCAGGCCTTTTTGCTGCTGGCCCAGCTGGCCGAAAAAGCCCAGGATTACACCGGCGCCAACGCCTGGCTGGACCGCATCGAGAACCCGCAGGAAGTGGTCGCCGCGCAAATGCGCCGCGCCTCCATCCTGGCCCGCCAGGGGCAGGTCGACCAGGCGCGTGCCCTGCTGCGCGCCACACCCGAGCGCCTGCCGTCCGACGCCCGCACCAAGCTGGTGGCCGAGGCCCAGCTGCTGCGTGATCTCAAAAGGTACGCCGAGGCCTTCGAGGTTTACAGCCGCGCCATCGAACGTTTTCCGGACGACCTCGATCTGGTGTACGAGCAAGCCATGATGGCCGAACGGGCTGGCCGTTTCGATGAGATGGAACGGCTGCTGCGCGGCCTGATCGACAAGCAGCCCGACTCGGCCCAGGCCTACAACGCGCTGGGCTATGCGCTGGCCGACCGCAACGAACGCCTGCCCGAGGCCAAGGCGCTGATCGAACAGGCGCTCAAGCATTCGCCCGACGACGCCTACATCCAGGACAGTCTGGCCTGGGTGGAGTTCCGCCTGGGCAACCGCGCCGAAGCGCTGCGCCTGTTGCAGGCGGCCTACGCCAAGCGCCCGGACGTGGAAATCGCCGCCCACCTGGGCGAAGTGTTGTGGGTCCACGGCGAGCGCGACAAGGCCATCGCCATCTGGCGCGAAGGCCTGCTGCTGAGCAACGACAACGAGGTGCTGCTCGAGACCATGAAGCGCTTCCAGGTCCAGCCGTGACGACGTGGTCCGTGTGGTGGCGCGCCCTGGTGCTGGTGGTATCGCTGGCCGGCTGCGCCAGCAGCCCGCCGTCGATGCCGGCCGAGCACTTCTGGTCCGGCCGCCTCGCCCTGCGGGTGGACAGCACGCCGGCCCAGTCGCTGAGCGCCGGCTTCGAGCTGCGCGGCGACGCCCGCAGCGGTGAACTCACCTTGTTGTCCCCTCTGGGCAGCACCCTGGCCGAAGCCCGCTGGTCGGCCGCGGGCGCCGAACTGCGCCACGGCAACGCCACCGAACGCTACGCCAGCATGGACGAGCTCACCCAGGCCCTGACGGGCGCCGCCCTGCCCCTGCCCGCCCTGTTTGGATGGCTGCGCGGCCAGGCGCTGGTGGCCGATGGCTGGCAGGCCGACCTCAGCGGCCACGCCGAGGGCCAGATCGCAGCGCGCCGCGCGCACCCGCTGCCCACGGCCGAATTGCGCTTGCGCCTGCAACCCTGACCCCATGACAGTCGAGATGCTGACCGAACTGCGGGACGTGCCCGCGCCCGCCAAGCTCAACCTCTTCCTGCACATCGTGGGCCGGCGGCCCGACGGCTACCACCTGCTGCAGTCGGTGTTCATGCTGATCGACTGGTGCGACACCCTGCATTTCAAGCGCCGCGACGACGGCCAGATCCGCCGCACCGATGCGGGCCGCCCGCCGGGCGCGGCCGCGCTGCCCGAGGTGGATCTCTGCGTGCGTGCAGCCCGCGCGCTGCAGCAGCACACCGGCTGCACCCTGGGCGCGGACATCACCCTGAACAAACAGCTGCCCGCCGAGGCCGGCATGGGCGGCGGCTCCAGCGATGCCGCCAGCACGCTGCTGGCGCTCAACCGCCTGTGGGGCCTGGGACTGCCCCGCCCCGCCCTGGCGCAGATCGGCCTGGCGCTGGGCGCCGACGTGCCTTTCTTCATCGGCGGCCGGCATGCCTGGGTCGAAGGCATCGGCGAACGCCTGACCCCGATCGCGCTGCCGCGCGGCCGCTTCATCGTCGTCAAACCGGCCACCGGCGCGTCGACCGCAGCGATTTTTGGCTCGCCCAATTTGAAACGTGACACAAAGCCTGCTATACTCTCAGGCTTTGCTGCAAACGACATTCAAAACACGTTTGGCAGTCAGGATGACCCACCGCCCGGCAACCGCTCATGCAGCAGCCCGTGGTCGTTTGGTCAAAATGACTTGCAGGCGGTGGCGCAAGACGTTTGCCCCGAGATCACGGCGTGTCTCGACTGGCTGGCCTCCAAGGGCTTGTCGGCTCGCATGACGGGATCGGGCAGTGCGGTGTTCGCGCCGCTGGCGGACGATGTGGACGTATCCGGCCTCGTGCAGGATGCACCAAGCCAGTGGGTGGTGAAAATTTGCAGCAACATGGATGTGCATCCATTGCATGGCTGGTGTGAAGGTTAGAATCTCGCCCAGCGCATTTTTGTGATGTGCAGACAGCGACAGTTTCGGCTGTTTGCCCGAGTGGCAAATGGCCTGCGTAGGGGAGTCGCCAAGTTGGTTAAGGCACCGGATTTTGATTCCGGCATGCGAGGGTTCGAGTCCTTCCTCCCCTGCCAAACCACATGAAGGGTGCTGATGGCCGCCACGGGTCACGGCACCAAAACACAAGCGGCCTGAACTTCGGTGATGGCCGCTTGTTCTGTTTTCAACGTTGCACAACACTGTTGCACCTCCGTCACCACCGGGAACCGCCATGCAGCCGCAACCACCAGATTTCATGATCTTCACCGGCAACGCCAACCCGGTGCTGGCCGCTGACATCGCTCAGCACCTGAACACCACCCTGGGTGCGGCCAACGTCGGCCGTTTCTCGGATGGCGAGGTCACGGTGGAGATCACGCAGAACGTGCGTGCCCGCGACGTCTTCGTGGTGCAAAGCACCTGCGCGCCGACCAATGAGAACCTGATGGAACTCATCATCATGGTCGACGCACTCAAGCGCGCCTCCGCCTCGCGCATCTCGGCCGTGATCCCCTATTTCGGCTACGCCCGCCAGGACCGCCGTCCGCGTTCGAGCCGCGTCCCGATCTCGGCCAAGGTGGTGGCCAACATGCTGCAGGCCGTCGGCGTCGACCGCGTGCTGACCATGGATCTGCACGCCGACCAGATCCAGGGCTTTTTCGACATCCCGGTCGACAACATCTACGCCTCGCCGGTGCTGCTGGGCGACCTGCGCCAGAAGAACTACCCCGACCTGCTGGTGGTCTCGCCCGACGTTGGCGGCGTGGTGCGCGCGCGCGCCCTGGCCAAGCAGCTCAACTGCGACATGGCCATCATCGACAAGCGCCGCCCCAAGGCCAACGTGTCGGAAGTCATGCACGTGATCGGCGACATCGAAGGCCGCAACTGCGTGATCATGGACGACATGATCGACACCGCCGGCACGCTGGTGAAGGCGGCCGAGGTGCTGAAGGAACGCGGCGCCAAGAGCGTGTACGCCTACTGCACCCACCCGATCTTCTCGGGCCCCGCCATCGACCGCATCGCCAAGGGTGACGCCCTGGACGAGGTGGTCGTGACCAACACCATTCCCCTGAGCCAGGCCGCGCAGGCCTGCCCCAAGATCCGCCAACTCTCCGTGGCACCGCTGATGGCCGAGACCATCCAGCGCATTGCCTCCGGCGAGTCGGTCATGAGTTTGTTTGCCGATCAGGAGAACCTCTTCTGAGGTCCTGAGGGCAACAAAAAGCCGGTGCCGCATCGTGCGGCGCCATTTGAAACAGAGGCGTTCTGGTCGCGGAACCCCTCATCTGGAGAACGTTATGCAATTCGTCGCTTTTGAGCGCAACAAGCAGGGTACGGGTGCGAGCCGCCGTCTGCGCAACACCGGCCGCGCGCCCGGTATCGTTTTTGGTGGCAGCACCGCGCCCGTGACGATCGAAGTCGATCACAACGCGCTGTGGCACGCCCTGAAGAAAGAAGCCTTCCACGCCTCCATCCTCGACATGGAACTGGCCGGCAAGGTTGAAAAAGTGCTGCTGCGCGATGTGCAGTACCACCCCTTCAAGCAGCAAGTGCTGCACATCGACTTCCAGCGCGTGGACGAGAAGACCCGCCTGCACAAGAAGGTGCCCCTGCACTTTGTGGGTGCCGAGAACTCGCCGGCCGTCAAGACCGACAAGTGCGTGGTCAACCACGTGGTCAATGAAATCGAAATCGAGTGCCTGGCCGTCCAGCTGCCCGAGCACATCGAGGTGGATTTGAGCAACGCCACCAGCGGCTCCAGCATCCACGCCAGCGACATCCAGTTGCCCGCCGGCGTGAAGATCGTCACCCACGGCCGCAAGGACCTGACCATCGCCACCCTGGTGGCTCCGGTGGAAGAAGTGGTGGCCGCTCCCGTGGCCGCTGCCGCCGACGACAAGAAGGGCAAGAAGAAGAAGTGATTCTTCGCCTTGCGCTTCGAAAGGCCCGCCGCACGCGGGCCTTTTTTGTTTCTCAACGCCAGAATCAAGCCACGGATAATCGCGCCCCATGATCAGACTCATCGTTGGCCTGGGCAACCCCGGCCCCGAATACGAACAGACCCGCCACAACGCCGGCTTCTGGTGGGTGGACGCCGTGGCGCGCGAGCTCAAGGTGCACCTGGTGGCCGAACGTGGCTACTTTGGTAACGTGGCGCGTGCCAGCGTGGCCGGGCAGCCTGTGTGGCTGCTGGAGCCCATGACCTATATGAATCGCTCCGGCCAGGCGGTGGCGGCGCTGGCACGCTTCTTCAAGATCACGCCCGACGAGGTGCTGGTGGTGCACGACGAACTCGACCTCGCGCCCGGTGAATGCAAGCTCAAGAAAGGCGGTGGACACGCCGGCCACAACGGCCTGCGCGACATCCATGCCCAACTGGGCAGCAGCGACTACTGGCGGCTGCGCATCGGCATCGGCCACCCTGGCGACAAAAGCGAGGTGGCGAACTGGGTGCTCAAGAAACCCGCGCCCGACCAGCGCGAAGCCATCGAGGCCAGCCTCACGCGCTGCCTGCTGGCCCTGCCCGACCTGCTGGCCGGCCGCATGAACGAGGCCACGGCCCGCATCCACACCAGCAAGCCGCCCCGGCCCAAACCGCCGCGACAGGCACCGCCCGCTCAAGCGGCCGGCGCGGAGCCGTCACCCGCTGCCGACAAAGGCTGACCGGCCTTCTGCAGGCGCTGGAATTTCTGCCACAGCGTCTCGTGGCTTTCCACATGCTGCGGGTTGACCGGGATGCAGGCCACCGGGCAGACCTGCACACACTGCGGCTCATCGAAATGGCCCACACACTCGGTGCACTTGGCCGGGTCGATTTCGTAGATTTCCGCACCGAGGTAGATGGCCTCGTTCGGGCACTCGGGCTCGCAGACATCGCAGTTGATGCACTCGTCGGTGATCATCAGCGCCATGGTGTGCCCCCTTTCAACATTGCACGCGGGCGGGGCCGTGGAGCCGAGCGAGCTCCGCGGCCACCGGCGCACTGACCATGGCCGCGATGTCGCCACCGAGCTTGGAGATCTCGCGCACCAGGGTGCTGGAAATACATTGCAGTTCGGCCTGCGGCAGCAGGAACACCGTTTCCACGGACGGCAGCAGCTTGCGGTTCATGGCCGCCATCTGCGCCTCGTAGTCGAAATCGGTGACGTTGCGCACGCCACGCAGCACGGCGCAGGCGCCCTGCTCGCGGCAGAAATCCATGATCAGCCCGTCGAACGGCTCGACCCGCACGTTGGGCAGGCCGGCCAGCGCGGCACGGGCCATGGCGATGCGTTCGTCGAGGCTGAACAGGGTCTTCTTGTGGTGCGCCATGGCCACGGCCAGCACCAGTTCGTCGAACAGGCCGGCGGCGCGGCGCACCACGTCCTCGTGGCCCAGGGTCAGGGGATCGAAGGTGCCGCTGTAGACGGCGATGCGGCGGGCGGGAACGGGCATGCTCATGCCCCGATTATCCGCCGCCCGGCGCTGGCCCCAACAGGTGAAAGGCCACCTGCCCGGCACGCCCCTGGCGCAGCAGCGCCCAACCCAGACCGGACAGCTCGGCCTCGCCCCAGGGGCGTGGCGCCTCCAGGTACACACGGCCATCGGCCGCGACCAGCGCCCGGGCAGCCGTCAAGGCCTCGCGGAACAGGGCCTCGTTCTGGCCATCGCCAAACGGCGGGTCGAGGAACACCACGTCCCAGCCCTGACCCGAGCGCTGGCGCATGAGGCTGAGGGCATCGCCGCGCAAAACCGTGATCTGGCTCGCCCGCAGGCGCGTGGCGTTGTCGCGCAGGCTGGCCGCCAAGGCCGGGGCCTGCTCGATCAGCAGCACCTCGGCCGCGCCTCGCGAGGCCGCCTCGAAACCCAGCGCGCCGCTGCCGGCGAAAGCGTCCAGGCAGCGCAGGCCGCTCAGGTCCTGGCCCAGCCAGTTGAACAGGGTCTCACGCACGCGGTCGGGCGTGGGCCGCAGGCCGGGGACGGCGGCCACCGCGAGCTTGCTGCGCTTCCACGTTCCCCCGATGATGCGGACCACGCCGGGGGCACTCGCCGCCGGCCGTGCCCCGCCACTTGTTTTGCTGCGCATGTTCATGGCGCCTTGCCCCCGACGATCACGCTCACCATCCGATCGGGCGCGAGCACGCGCTGGAAGGCGCGGCGGATGTCGTCCACCGTGACCGCAGCCACCTTGGTGGTCCAGGTGTCCAGGTAGTCCAGCGGCAGGTCGTTCCAGGCCAGGTTGGCCACGTTGTCCAACAGCTTGCGGTTGCTGTCCAGGCGCAGCGCAAAACCCTTGATCAGCGCGTCTTTGGCCGCCTGCAGTTCGGCGGCGGTCGGGCCTTCGGCCACGAAACGGGTGAGCACCTCGCGCGACAGCGCCAGCGCGGCCTCGGCCTGGTCGGGGCGGGTCTGCAGGCTGATGGTGAAGGCACCGGCGTGCCGCCCCGGCGCCAGGCTGCTGTAGACGCCGTAGGTGAGGCCGCGTTTCTCACGCACCTCGTCCATCAGGCGCGAGGTGAAGCCGCTGGCGCCCAGGATATGGTTGCCCACCAGCAGGGTGAGGAAGTCCGGGTCGTCGCGGCGTATGCCGGGCTGGCCCAGCAGCACCTGCGCCTGCGCCGCCGCGAACACAATGCGCTCCTCGCGCGGCGCGGCCAGCGGGGCCACCTCGGGCACATTCGGCAGGGCACGGCAGCCGTGGCTGGCGATGCCCGCCATCAGCTGCCCGACGATACGGTCGGCGGCGGCGCGGTCGATCGCCCCCACCAGGCTGACACGCGCGCCACAGGCCATCACATGCTGGCGGTAGAAGCGGGCCATGTCGGCCACACCGATGGCGCGCAGGCTGTCGGCGGTGGTTTCCTGGCCGTAAGGATGGCCCTGGTAGACGGCGCGGCTGTAGGCCCTTCCCGCGTGGGTGCCGGGGCGGGTTTCGGCTTCGCGCAAGGCGGCGAGGCTGCGTTCGCGCTCGCGCGCCCAGACCGCCTCGGGGAAAGCGGGGTGGGCCAGTTGCCGCGCCGCCAGGGCGGTGGCGCGCGCCAGCAGGGCCGGCTCGGTGAGGCTGCGCAGCGCAAAGCCCATGCGGTCGCTGCTGGCGCTGGCGCCGAATTGCGCGCCCAGGTCCAGCCAGGCCTCGGCCAGGGCGTTTTCATCCAGCGCGGGCTGGCCATCGGCCGCGGCCAGCCCCTTGTCCAGCATGCTGGCGGTGGCGCGCGCCAGGCCAGCCTGGGCGGCCGGGTCGCGCCGGCTGCCGGCGTCGAAATCCACGCTCAGGTCCAGCATGGGAATGGCCGGGCTGCTGACCAGGTGGACGCGCGCGCCGCTGGGGTGGATCCATTGCTCGATGGGCAGGGCCGCATGGGCCACGCCGGCCCCGCACAGCAGCAGGGCGGCAAGGTACTTCCAAGGTCTCAGGCGCGTCATGGCTTGGCCTCCGGCACCAGCACGCCCACATTGAGCTGCCGGTCGTCAAACAGGCGCTGAGCGGCCGACTGCACCTGGGCCGGCGTCACCGCCATCAGGCGCTGGAGCAGGCGCTCCCCGGCGTCGGTACCCCAGCCGTTGACCCAGTAGCTGCCCAGCTCGCGCGCCTGGCTGGTCACGGCGTCGAGCTTGTAGACCTCGCCGGCGCGCCACTGCGTCTTGACACGTTCGAGTTCGGCGTCGGTCACGCCGGCTTGTGCGACACGCCGCACCTGGGCCAGCAAGGCCTCGGACAGGACATCGACACCCACGCCGGGCGCCGGCACGCCGGTCAGCGAAAACAGCTGCGGCCCCCGGCCCAGCAGGCCAAAGGACGCGTCCACGCTGTCGGCCAGGCGCGCACCGCCCTCGCCCTGCACCAGCGCGCGGCCCAGGCGGGCACCGTTGTAGCCGTCGAGCACGCTGGCCAGCAGGGTCAGCGCCAGCGCGTCCTGGCTGCCGGCGTCGTCGGCGTCGAGCGCGCGCAGCTGCGGCATCTTCCAGCCCAGCGTCAGCAGCGACTGCTCGGCGCGGGCACGGTATTCCATGCGGCGCGGGCCGTGCTGCTCGGGCTCCACACGCGGCTTGCGCGTGGGCACGGCACGCGCCGGGATCTGTCCATAGGTTTGCTCGGCCCAGGTCCGCACCTGTTGTGGGTCGACGTCGCCGGCCACCACCACGGCGGCATTGGCCGGCACGTACCACTGCCGGTGGAAGGTCCGCGCGTCGTCGGGCGTGAGCGATTCGATGTCGTTCATCCAGCCGATCACCGGGCGCCGGTAGGGACTGGCCTGGAACACCAGCGCGTTGTAGGCCTCGAACATGCGCGCACGGGGCGACTCCTCCACACGCTGGCGGCGCTCTTCCTTGATGACCTCGATCTCGCGCCGGAACTCCTCGTCCGACCACTGGTTGTGGGCAAATCGATCGGCCTCCAGCTGCATCACGGCCAGCACCTGGTCGGACGGCACCTGCTGGTAGTAGGCGGTGGCGTCACGGGTGGTGAAGGCGTTGTGGGTACCGCCCAGCGCGGCCACGCGGCGCGAATACTCGCCCGGCGCCACCGTGGGTGTGCCTTTGAACATCATGTGCTCCAGCACATGGGCCACACCCGAACTGCCGTCGACCTCGTCCATGGAGCCCACACGCACCCACAGCATGTGGACCGCGGTGGGTGCCCGGAGGTCCGGCTTGACGATCACCGTCAGGCCATTGGCCAGGGTGAATGAGGCGGTCTGGGCAAACAGAGGCGGGCTGAGCAGCAGGGCCGCCAACAGCGCACCGAATCGGTGGACAAATCGTTTCATAGAATGCAACAGATTCTATAAACGGCCCGATGTTCAGTTTCTTCAAGAAAAAAGCCCCTCCGCCGCCGGTGACCGACAGCCCCGTCGAGCCCTCGGCCGTGGACCAGCCCCCCGCGTCCCCCCCGGCAGCGGCGCCCGAGCCTGCGCCCGCGCCCAGCGCGGGCCTGTCCTGGCTGCGCAACCCGTTTGGCGACAAACCAGCGCCCACGCCAGCGCCGCCCTCTGTTTCAGCCCCCACGGTGGTGGCACCACCGCTGGCGGTCCTGCCCGAGGTGGTCGCCCCACCCCCGCCGGCCCCGGTGCCGCCCGCCCCGGCGGCCGAGCCCGCGCCCGCCGCCCGCGCTGGCTGGCTGGACCGCCTCACGGCCGGCCTGCGCAAGACCGGCTCCAGCATCGCGACCGTGTTCACCGGCACCCGCATCGACGATGCGCTGTACGAAGAGCTGGAAGACGCGCTGCTGATGGCCGACACCGGCGTCAAGGCGACGCAGTTCCTGCTCGACGACCTCAAGCGCCGGGTGAAGGAGGCCAAGGCCACCGAACCCAGTGCCGTCAAGGGCCTGCTGGCCGAAGCCCTGGCCGACCTGCTGCGCCCGCTCGAAAAGCCCCTGGTGATCGGCGAACACAGCCCCACCGTGATCATGGTGGCCGGCGTCAACGGCGCCGGCAAGACGACGTCCATCGGCAAGCTCACCAAACACCTGGCCACCGAAGGCGCCTCGGTGCTGCTGGCGGCGGCCGACACCTTCCGCGCCGCCGCCCGCGAACAGCTGGGCGTGTGGGCCGACCGCAACCTGGTGGACATCGTCAGCCAGGAAGGCGGCGACCCGGCGGCCGTGGCGTTCGACGCCGTGAGCGCGGGTCGCGCGCGGGGCAAGGACGTGGTGCTGGTCGACACCGCCGGGCGCCTGCCCACGCAGCTGCACCTGATGGAAGAGCTCCGCAAGATCCGCCGCGTGGTGCAGAAGGCCGATGCCACCGCGCCCCACGAGGTGCTGCTGGTGATCGACGGCAACACCGGCCAGAACGCGCTCAACCAGGTGCGCGCCTTCGACGACGCGCTGCAGCTCACCGGCCTGGTGGTCACCAAACTCGACGGCACGGCCAAGGGCGGGGTGCTGGCGGCCATCGCGATGGAAAAGCCGGTGCCGGTCTACTTCATCGGCGTTGGTGAGAAACTGGAAGACCTGGAAACTTTCAACGCCCGCGAATTCGCGCAGGCCCTGCTGAGTTGAACACCATGACCACCTTGCACCTGAGCGACGGCGAGCTGCGCTGCGACATCCGGCCCGACCTCGGCGCCTGCATCGCCGGCCTGTGGTTGGGCGAGGTGCCCGTGTTGCGCTCCACGCCTGGCGACGAGCTGCACACCGTCCGGCTGTCCGGCAGCTTCCCGCTGGTGCCATTTTCCAACCGCATCGGCCACGCCACGCTGCGCTGGCAGGGCACCGGCCACCCGCTGGTGCAGAACTTTTCCCCCGAGCCCCACGCCATCCACGGCGTGGGCTGGATGCGCACCTGGGAGGTGCTGGAGCACAACCCACAGTTTGTGATGCTGGCGCACGAGCACCGCGCCGACACCGCCTGGCCCTTTGCCTACGACGCCTCGCAGACCCTGCAACTGCGCGACGGCGCGCTGGATCTGACCCTGTCCATCACCAACCAGTCGCAGCAGGCGGCGCCGGTGGGCCTGGGCTGGCACCCTTATTTCGTCAAGCGACCGGGCAGCCACGTGTCCTTTGCGGCCACCGGCCGCTGGGAGATGGGGCCGGACAAGCTGCCGACCGAGCGCCGGCCATCCACGGGCCTGGACACCGACTGCGCGACGCTGGACGTGGACCACTGCTTCGACGGCTGGAGCGGCGAGGTGCGGCTCAGCGACGAGGCGCTGCGCGTGCAGATCAGCGCCAGCCTGAGCCGCCTGGTGGTGTTCACCAACGCCACGCGCGACTTCGTCGCCATCGAGCCGGTCAGCCACGTGAACAACGCCGTCAACCTGCAGGCGCAGGGCCTGGCGGCCGATACCCTGGGCCTGCGCGTGCTGGCGCCCGGCGAGACCTTCTCGGCCCAGATGCGCATCGCGGTTCAGGCGGCCGCCGGCTGAGGGTTTCCCCCTTGTTTCACAAGCAACCGGGCCAGATCAGAATGGTCCTTGCTGAGTTCGTGAACACGTTCTTGTATCCGGCCGCGGCGACCGGCTCGCCCCTGGCCCTTTTCAGGAGAAGTTGATGCGCCTTTGGCCCCTCACACTGGCGCTCGCCGCCGCGAGCGCCCTCACCCTGCCCGCGCAGGCCCAGGTCAACCAGGTCCGCGTCTGGGCCGCCGCCTGTGCCAACTGCCATGGCACCGATGGCCGCGCCCAGCCCGGCATGGAGCCCCTGGCGGGCAAGACCGACATCGCCCGCAAGCTGCTGGACTTCAAGAGCGGCAGCCGGCCCGCCACGCTGATGCACCAGATCGCCAAGGGCTACAGCGACGAGCAGATCCAGCAGATCGCGGCCTACTTTGCCGCCCAGAAACCCTGAGGAGCGCCCGATGAAACGCCGTCAATTCGTTCAGACGCTGGGTGCGGGCTCCGCCGTGGCCGGCATGGGTGTGCTGGGTGGCTGTGCCACCATGGGCGGCAGCGGCCCCAAGGTGGTGGTGATCGGCGGCGGCTACGCCGGCGCCACGGCCGCCAAGTACCTGCGACTGTTCTCCAACAACACGGTCCAGGTGACCTTGGTCGAACCCAACGCCAGCTTCGTCTCCTGCCCCATCTCCAACCTGGTGGTGGGGGGCTACAAGACGATGGCCGACATCACCACGCCCTACGACAACCTGGAAAAGCGCCACGGCGTGAAGCTGGTGCGTGGCACGGTGGCCACCATCGACACCGACAAACGCCAGGTCAGGCTGGCCGGCGGCGGCGAGCTGCCCTACGACCGCGTGATCGTCTCGCCCGGCGTGGACTTCATGTGGGACACCCTGCCCGGCATGGCCAGCGCCGCCGCCAAGGAACGCGTGCTTCACGCCTGGAAAGCCGGTGCACAGACGGCGGCGCTGCGCCGCCAGCTCGAAGCCATGCCCGACGGCGGTGTCTATGCCCTGTCCATTCCGTTGGCGCCCTACCGCTGCCCTCCCGGCCCCTACGAACGCGCCAGCCTGGTGGCCAGCTATTTCAAGAAGGCCAAGCCCCGCAGCAAGGTCATCATCTTCGACGCCAACGACGACATCACATCGAAGAAGGGCCTGTTCCTGAAGGCCTGGGACGAGCACTACAAGGGGCTCATCGAGTACCGGCCCAAACACAAGCTGACCGACGTCGACGCCGCCACCCAGACCCTGAAGTTCGAGTTCAACGACGACTTCAAGGCGGGCGTGGCCAACGTCATCCCCGACATGCGCGCCGGCGACATCGCCGTCCAGGCCGGCCTGGCCACCGCCAACAGGCGCTGGTGCGAGGTCGACTTCCTCACCTTCGAATCCAAGGTGGCGAAAAACGTGCACGTGCTGGGCGACGCCATCCAGATCGCGCCGGGCATGCCCAAATCCGGTCACATGGCCAACCAACACGGCAAGACCTGCGCGGCCGCCGTGGTGGCGCTGCTGGCCGGTCAGGAACCGCCGCAACTGCCCCTCTACGCCAACACCTGCTACAGCTTCGTGACCGACACGGACGTGGTCCACGTCGCCAGCGTGCACCGCTACGACGCCACCCAGAAGACCATGCTGACCGTGGCCGGCTCGGGCGGCCTGTCGGCGGCGGCCAGCGCGCTGGAAGGGCACTACGCCCTGGCCTGGGCACGCAACATCTGGGCCGACACCCTGGCTTGAGCGCCTGCGGCGCCGCAGGCCGCCGGGCTCAATGGACCGACACCGGGCCGTCCACCGACATGGCCTCGCTGACCGGCACCGAGGTGATCCGCACCTTGTCGATGCGCCGACCGTCCAGGGCCAGCACCTCGAAGCGCCAGCCCGCGCACTCCACCACGTCCCCCACCTCCAGCAGGTCGCCGGCCACGGTCTGCATCAGGCCGGCCACGGTGTTGTAGCGGCCCTTGTCCTCGTCCGGCAGTTCCTTGATGTCCAGGCGCGCCTTGAGCTCGGGCACCGGCATGGCGCCGTCGATGAGCCAGGAGCCATCGGTCTGCTCGGTCGCCCAGGCGTCCACCGGCGTTTGCGGCGACAGTTCGCCGGTGATGGCCTCCAGCATGTCCAACGGCGTCAGCAGGCCCTGTACCACGCCGTATTCGTCCACCACAAACACCAGCCGCGTGGCACGCGCGCGGAACTGCTCCAGCAGCTCCATGCCGCTGAGCGTCTCGGGCACGAACACCGCCGGCTCCACCAGGTTCAGGAGGGGATCGGTCACGCCCTGCTCGCGCAAGGCCAGCATGCGCGGCAGGTGGATGACGCCGACCACGTCGTCCAGGCCGCCCCGGCACACCGGGTACCACGAATGTCCGGTGACCCAGGCGCGGCTGAGCGCGGCGTCCAGCGTGTCGCCCGCGTCCAGCCACTCGATGTCGGCGCGCGGAATCATGATGGAGCCCAGCTGGCGGTCGTCGAGCAGGAAAACGTTGCGCACCATCTGATGCTCGTGCGCTTCGATGATGCCGGCACCCACGCCCTCTTCCAGGCTGGCGTTGATCTCGTCCTCGGTCACGGTCTGCTGCGCGTTCACGTCCACCCGCAGCAGCGCCAGCACGCCGGAGGTGGTGACCGACAGCAGGCTCACGAACGGCCGGGCGATGCGGGCCACCCAGGCCATGGGGCGCGACACCCAGCGCGACACGGTCTCGGGGTAGAGCTGGCCGATGCGTTTGGGCACCAGCTCACCGAACACGATGGTGACGAAGGTGATGACCACCACCACCAACGAGGTGGCCGTGACCTCCGCTGCCGCCTCGGGCATGCCCAGGCCGCCCAGCCACAGCGCCAGACCACCGCTGAAAGCGGCCTCGCCCACGATGCCGTTGAGCATGCCGATGGAGGTGATGCCGACCTGCACCGAAGACAGGAACTGGGTCGGGTTCTCCAGCAGTTCCAGGGCTGTCTGCGCCCCTTTGTCGCCGGCTTCGGCCATGGCCAGCAGACGCGCCTTGCGGCTGGACGCCAGCGCCAGTTCCGACATGGCGAAGGCGCCATTGAGCACGGTCAGAAAAACGATCAGCAGGATGTCCATAATTTGCCCATGGCACTTTACATGATTGGGGATGTGCAGGGCTGCGACGACGCGCTGGCGCGCCTGCTCGCGCACATCGGTTTTTCAGCCAGCCGCGACACGCTGTACCTGCTCGGTGACCTGGTCAACCGCGGGCCGCGGTCGCTGGCGGTGCTGCGCCGCGTGATGGCACTGGACGGCGCAGCAAGATGCGTGCTCGGCAACCATGACCTGCACCTGCTGGCCGTGGCCCAGGGCGCCCGCCGGGCCCACCGGAGCGACACGCTGCAGGCGGTGCTGGACGCGCCCGACCGCGCGCGGCTGATCGACTGGCTGCGCGCGCAGCCGCTGGCGCTGCAGGCGCACGGCTGGCTGATGGTGCATGCCGGCCTGCTGCCGCAGTGGTCGGTTCAGCAGACACTGGACCTGGCCGGCGAGGTGCAGGCGGTGCTGCGTGGGCCGCGGTGGCCGGACTTCCTGCACCAGATGTACGGCAACCAGCCCGACCGCTGGCACGACGGCCTGCAGGGCATGGACAGGCTGCGGGTGGTGGTGAACGCGCTGACGCGGCTGCGCTTCTGCAATGCCCAAGGCGTGATGGATTTCGCCACCAAGGACGGGGCGGGTGCGGCGCCGAAAGGCTTCATGCCCTGGTTCGATGTGCCTGAGCGCAACAGCGCCGGCGCGCCGGTGGCCGTGGGCCACTGGTCCACGCTGGGCCTCATGCAAAGGCCCGATGTGCTGGCGTTGGACACCGGCTGTGTGTGGGGTGGCTGCCTGAGCGCGGCCCGCCTGCTGGCCACGCCAGGCGAGGTGGAGATCCTGCAGGTGCGCTGCGAGCAGGCCCAGGTGCCCGGCCAGGCCTGAACGGGTTCAGGACTCGGTCGCGGTCGCCTTGAACAGCGCCGGCACTTTTTTCTTGGGCTTGATGTTGGGCGACAGGCCACGCGCCACCGGCTTCTCGGCCACTTCCCAGGCCGGCTTGGCCTCGGTCGCGACGCTGGGCTGGTAGGGCTGGTCGAAGAACGGATCGGCCGCGGCACGGGGTGCCCGCGGCGCACGTGGCGGGCGGGACGCCGAGGCCTCGTCGCGCTGGGGCGATTGCCACACGCGCTGGCCGTCGTTGTATCGGCCCCCGGGGCGGCGCTCCGGCTCCGGCTCGACCGGCACGAACTCGGCCTTCTTGCCAATCAACTTCTCGATGTCGCCCAGCAGGCGGGTGTCCTTGGCCGTGACGAAGGACACCGCCAGACCCGAGGCACCAGCCCGGCCGGTGCGGCCGATGCGGTGCACGTAATCTTCGGCGTTGAAGGGGATGTCGAAGTTGAACACCGCCGGCACGTCCTTGATGTCCAGGCCGCGCGCCGCCACGTCGGTGCAGACCAGCAGGTCGACCGCGCCGGTCTTGAACGCGTCCAGCGCCTTCAGGCGCTCGTCCTGGCTCTTGTCGCCGTGCAGCGCCGTGGTGTTGAGGCCATCGCGCTCCAGGGTGCGCGCCAGCCGCGCACAACCCAGCTTGCTGTTGACGAACACAAAGGCCTGCTTGACGCCGCGCTCGCGCAGGATCTGCTGCATCACGCGGCGCTTGTCCTCGTCGTCCACGCGGTAGAAGCACTGCTCCACCGTGGAGGCGGTGGCGTTGGAGCGGGCCACCTCGATGGTCACCGGGTCCTGCAGGTAGCTGCTGGCCAGGCGCTTGATCTCGGGCGAGAAGGTGGCGCTGAACAAGAGCGTGGTGCGCTGCTTGGGCAGGTAACTCAGGATGCGCTGCAGGTCGGGCAGGAAGCCGATGTCCAGCATGCGGTCGGCCTCGTCGAGCACCACGTACTCGACCTGGTTGAGCACGCAGTTCTTGGCCTCGATGTGGTCCAGCAGGCGGCCCGGAGTGGCCACCAGGATCTCGACGCCCTTCTTGAGCTCCAGCGTCTGCGGCTTCATGTCCATGCCGCCGAACACCACGGTGCTGCGCATCTGGGTGTGTTTGGCGTAGAGCTTGATCTGCTCGGCCACCTGGTCGGCCAGTTCACGCGTCGGCAGCAGCACCAGGGCACGCACCGGGTGGCGCGCGGGCGAGGTGGATGCGTTCTCGTGCTTGAGCAGGCGCTGCAGCAGCGGCAGGGAGAAGGCGGCCGTCTTGCCGGTACCGGTCTGGGCGGCGCCCATCACGTCACGGCCTTGCAGCACCACCGGAATGGCCTGCGCCTGGATGGGCGTCATGGTCTCGTAGCCCATCTCGGCCACGGCACGCGCCAGGGTGGGCGCCAGGGACAGTTCAGAAAAAGATTGTGTCATTTCGGCGCGTATTGTCTCACTTTGCCCTCAGAAGGCCGAGCAGGCCTCCCAAGGCGGGACGGGCAGCCTCACAGACCGCGTGCGGCAAAGGTGTCGCAGGCCTGCACGCTGCCGGTCTTGAAGCCGGCCTGGAACCAGCGCTGGCGCTGCTCGCTCGTGCCGTGGGTGAAGCTGTCGGGCACCACCTGGCCCTGCGACTTGCGCTGCAGCGCATCGTCGCCGATGGCGGCCGCGGCGTTGAGGGCTTCCTCCACGTCGCCCGGCTCCAGGATGGCCTTGGTTTTCTGGTTGTGGTGGGCCCAGATGCCGGCGAAACAGTCGGCCTGCAACTCCACCCGCACGCTCATCTGGTTGAATTCACGCTGGCTGACCCGGCCGCGCATCTGGTCCATCTTGCCGGTGATGCCCATCAGGTTCTGCACGTGGTGGCCCACTTCGTGGGCGATCACATAGGCCTGTGCGAAGTCGCCGGGCGCGCCCAGCTGGCGTTTCATGGTTTCGTAGAAGCCCAGGTCGATGTAGACCTTCTGATCGCCGGGGCAATAAAACGGCCCCATGGCCGCCTGGCCGGTGCCGCAGGCCGTGGGCGTGGCCTGGCGGAACAGCACCAGGCGGGGTTTGGCGTACTGAGCGCCGTTGGCCTGGAAAATCTGGCCCCAGACGTCCTCGGTGCCGCCCAGCACCGATGCGACGAAGCGGCCCATCTCGTCCTTGGGCGCCCCGGCTGGCGCGGGCGCGCTGTCCACCTGGGCCGTTGGCGCCATGTCGCCGCCGCTGAGCACGCTCAAGACGGTCAGCGGGTTGATGCCCAGCGCCCAGCCGGCCACCAGCGCCACCACGATCGTGCCCAGCCCCACCCCACGGCCCCCCAGGCGCGGCCCGCCCGGCAGGCCACCCCCGCCAGGACTGTCGCGGCGGTCTTCAATTTCGTCGGATTCCCGGTTGTTTTCCCATTTCATCTCGTTCTCCCGTGCAGTTGTCCGGCCGCGAATCGGCTCAGGGCTATAATGTAGGGCTTTGCTGGCAACATCCACAAACCCAAAGGAACACACTCATGGCAACCGCCAAACCCAAGAAAAAGAACCCCCGTCTGGCATCCGGCCGCAAACGCGCCCGCCAGGACGTCAAACTGAACGCCGCGAACTCGTCGCTGCGCTCCAAATACCGCACCGCTGTCAAGAACGTCGAGAAGGCCGTCGTGGCCGGCGACAAGTCGAAGGCAACGGAACTGTTTGCCAAGATGCAAGCCGTCGTCGACACCATCGCCGACAAGGGCATCTTCCACAAGAACAAGGCCGCTCGCGACAAGAGCCGCCTGTCGGCCAAGGTCAAGTCCCTGGCCGCCGCCGCCTGACCTGAAACAGGTCAACCGCCCGGGCCGGGCTCTGACGATCCCGCCCGCCGTTTGAATCGGGTGCGCTGCCAGCAAAGAAAAGCAAGAACCGCCTTCGGGCGGTTTTTTGTTGCCTGTCGTTCCCGGATATTGCACCCCTCCTGCCGTGAGGCCGCAAAAAACCCGCCACGGTGGGCGGGTCTTTGAGGGTTCTGCTCTGGCCCAGAGCCAGACGACGGCACAGACCGATCAGGGCGCGATGGCCACTTCCACGCGGCGTGCTTCGGCGTTGCTGCCCGTACCCGTCATCTGCTCGGGCTTCTTGAGTTCAACCGACGTTTCAGCCACGCCCAGGCCCACCAGCACGGTCCGCACGGTCAGGGCGCGCTGCTTGGCCAGCTCGGCGTTCAGGGCCGCGTCGCCGGTGCTGTCATGGAAGCCGGAAACCACCAGCTTCTTGCCGGCCTTGGCGGCGGCGGCGGCTTCGTTCAGCGCGGCCTGCACCTCGGTGGACAGGTCCACCGCCAGATCGGCCTTGCCGGCGGCGAAGTAGAACTTGACCACACCGGCGTCCACCACCACGCGTGCGCCATCGGCGTCGATGGCTGGCGCGGCGGCCACGGCGGTCGCTGGCGCGACCTTGGCCTTGGGGCGCGACTTGTGGATGCCAAAGCCGAGCGCCATGCCCACGGCCAGGAGGATGGCGCCGATCACCACGACGGCGACGACACGTTGTTCGATTTCTGTTTCTTGCGACATTGACATGGCTCCTAGGGGCAAACCCGAGATTCTAAGCGGTGCTCAGAGCACCTCGGCACCGTCCAGGTAGGGCTGCAAGGCCGCCGGTACGTCGATGCGGCCGTCGGCGCGCTGGTAATTTTCGAGCACCGCCACCAGGGTGCGGCCAACGGCCAGGCCCGAGCCGTTGAGCGTGTGCACCAGTTCGTTCTTGCCCTGTGCGTTCTTGAAACGGGCCTGCAGGCGGCGGGCCTGGAAGGCCTCGCAGTTGCTGACCGAGCTGATCTCACGGTAGGTGTTCTGCGCCGGCAGCCAGACCTCGAGGTCGTGGGTGCGGGTGGCGCCAAAACCCATGTCGCCGGTGCACAGGGCCAGCACGCGGTAGGGCAAGCCCAGGCGCTGCAGCACGGCCTCGGCGTGACCAGTCATTTCATCCAGCGCGGCGTAGCTTTTCTCGGGGTGGACGATCTGCACCATCTCGACCTTGTCGAACTGGTGCTGGCGGATCATGCCGCGCGTGTCGCGCCCGGCGCTGCCGGCCTCGGAGCGGAAACACGGCGTGTGCGCCGTCAGTTTGATCGGCAAATCGGCCTCGGCCACGATCTCGTCGCGCACCACGTTGGTCAGCGTCACCTCGGACGTGGGAATCAGGTACAGCGCCTGCGTGTCGGGCACCGGCTCGCCGTCCTGGCCGCCCTTCTTGACCGCGAACAGGTCGCCCTCGAACTTGGGCAACTGGCCGGTGCCGCGCAGGGTGTCGGCGTTGACGATGTAGGGCGTGTAGCACTCGGTGTAGCCGTGCTCGCGGGTCTGCATGTCGAGCATGAAGGCCGCCAGGGCGCGGTGCAGGCGGGCGATGGGGCCGCGCATGAAATTGAAGCGCGCACCCGCCAGCTTGGTGCCGGTGTCGAAATCCAGGCCCAGGCGCTCGCCCAGGTCCACGTGGTCCTTGACCGGGAAGTCGAAGACACGCGGGCTGCCCCAGCGGCGCAGCTCCACGTTGCCCGATTCGTCGCCGCCCACCGGCACGCTCTCGTGGGGCAGGTTGGGCACGGCCAGCAACAGCGCGTGCAGTTCGGCCTGGAGCACCTCCAGGCGCGCGGCCGAGCGCTCCAGCTCGTCCTTGATGGCCGCGACCTGGGCCATCACGCCCTCCGCGCTCTCGCCCTTGGCCTTGAGCTGGCCGATCTGCTTGGACAGGCTGTTGCGTTGGCTCTGCAGCTCCTCGGTGCGCGTCTGCAGGGTCTTGCGCTCGCCTTCCAGGGTGCGGAAGGCGGCCACGTCCAGATAGGGCTGGGGGGTCTTGCGGGTCAGCAGGCGAGCGACCACACCGTCGAGGTCTTTGCGGAGCAGGGTGATGTCTAGCATGGCGAAATTGTAGGTAAGCGGCTGGGTTCCATCGGGGGACACCGCCGGGCCGGCTTTGCCGGACGGCTGGTGTCGCCCCCTTGAGGGGGAGGCGGCGTCAGCCGCTTCGGGGGTGGGCTATTTCAGGCCCTTGGGCAGGGGAAATTTCATGGTTTCTTCGGCGCCGGCCAGCGTGCGCACGGACACCGCGCCCAGCGTCTTGAGGCGTGTCACCACGCCCTGTACCAGGCTTTCGGGGGCCGACGCACCGGCGGTCAGGCCGATGCGGGCCGTGCCGACAAACCACTCGGGCTGCAATTCCGTGGCGTCCTCCACCATGTAGGCGGGCACGCCCAGGCGGTCGGCCAGCTCGCGCAAGCGGTTGGTGTTGCTGCTGGTGGGGCTGCCCACCACCACCACCACGTCCACCTGGGCGCTGAGCAGCTTGACGGCGTCCTGACGGTTCTGGGTGGCGTAGCAGATGTCCTGCTGCTTGGGCTCGCGCACTTGCGGGAAACGGGCGCGCACCGCGGCCGTGATCTCGGCCGCGTCGTCCACGCTCAGCGTGGTCTGGGTCACCACGGCCAGCTTGGCGGTCTGGCGTGGCGCCACACGGGCCACGTCGGCCACCTCCTCCACCAGGTGGATGCCCTCGTCGAGCTGGCCCATGGTGCCTTCCACCTCGGGGTGGCCCTTGTGGCCGATCATGATGAACTCGAAGCCCTCCTTCGCCAGCTTGGCCACCTCCACGTGCACCTTGGTCACCAGCGGGCAGGTGGCGTCGAAGATCTGGAACCCACGCGCCTCGGCCTCGTTCTGCACCGCCTTGCTCACGCCATGGGCGCTGAACACCAGGGTGGCGCCCGGGGGCACGTCGTCCAGCTCCTCGATGAAGATGGCGCCACGCGCCTTCAGGTCGTTGACCACGTGCGTGTTGTGCACGATCTCGTGGCGCACGTAGATGGGCGCGCCGAACTTGGCCAGCGCGCGCTCGACGATCTCGATCGCACGGTCCACGCCCGCACAAAAGCCGCGCGGCTCGGCCAAGGTGATTTCAACCCCCGTGCTCGCCATTGCGTGTGCTTCGCTGCGCTCCAGGCGGGCTGCAGGCTCTGCGTGAGGCTTCATAGGACACCAATCAGTTGAACTTCGAACGACACCGGCTGGCCGGCCAGCGGGTGGTTGAAGTCGAAACACACGGCACCGTCGGTGCGCACCTCCACCACCGTGCCGGCGTACTGGCCCTGGCCGTCGGGCGTGGGGAACTGCACCACGTCGCCCGCGGTGTACTGCTCCAGCGGATCACCCAGCTCGTTGAGCAGCTTGCGCGCCACCCACTGCACCATCTCGGGCTGGCGTTCACCAAAGGCCTCGCCGGCGGCCAGCTCGAAGGTGGTCCGCGTGCCCTCCTCCAGCCCCAGCAGGCGCTGTTCGATGGCCGGGGACAGCTCCCCCATGCCCAGGCTCAGCGTGGCCGGCGGGCCGTCGAAGGTGTTGATGAAGGCACGCCCGTCCGGCCCCGACAGCCGGTAGTGAAGGGTGAGGAAAGAAGCGCTGTCGACTTGGGGCATGGGGGAACCGATGAACGGGAAAAAGCGGCGAACCGGGTATCTAAACTGGCTCTATTGTAAAAAATGGGGGAGGACGGCCATGGCGCAGGGAGAAGCCACGCTGCGGGCGTTGCCGCAAGACGCGCGCCCGCGCGAAAAACTGCTGTCCCGCGGCCCCGGCGCCCTGAGCGACGCCGAGCTGCTGGCCCTGCTGCTGCGCACCGGCCTGCCGGGCAAGAACGTGCTGCTGCTGGCGCAGGAACTGGTGGACCACTTCGGCGGCGTGGCCGGTCTGCTGCACACCCCCGCCGAAGCGCTCAAGGCCATCAAAGGCCTGGGCCCGGCCAAACGCGCCGAGCTGGTGGCCGTGCTCGAATTGGCGCGCCGTGCGCTGACCCAGCAACTGCGCGCCCAGCCGGTGTTCGACTCGCCCCAGGCCGTGGGCCACTACCTGCAGCTGCAACTGGGCGCCAAGCCCCATGAGGTGTTCGCGGTGCTGTTCCTGGACAGCCAGCACCGGCTGATCGTGCTGGAGGAGATGTTCCGCGGCACGCTCAGCCAGGCCAGCGTCTACCCGCGCGAGGTGGTGCTGCGCGCCCTGCACCACCATGCCGCCGCCGTGGTGCTGGCCCACAACCACCCCAGCGGCGTGGCCGAGCCCTCGCGCGCCGACGAAATGCTCACACAAACCCTCAAGAGCGCTCTGGGCCTGGTGGATGTGCGTGTGCTGGACCACGTCGTCGTCTGCGTCAGCGGCTGGCGCTCCATGGCCGAAATGGGCCTGGTCTGACGGGCGCGGTCCGCCGCATTGACAATACCCGGCATGAAAGTGCACGGGCTGTCCGAACTCAAACAACTGCAAAAACAACTGCAGGCGCAACGCCAGGCCCGGGCGGCACAGGAAGCCGCCCGCCAGGCGGCCGAGCGCGAACGGCAGACGCGCAAACACCTGTTTGCCAACGCGGTGGGCCCCGTCCAGCCCCTGCGCAGCAGCGGCCACCGGCACCTGAGGCCCGCGCCCGCCCTGCCCTTGCCCCTGCAACGCGAACGCGACGAGCAGGCCGTGATGCTGGAAGCCCTGTCCGACGAATTCGACGCCGAAACCCTGCTGCACACCGACGAACACCTGAGCTTTCGCCGTCCCGGCATGGGTGCCGACGTGGTGCGCAAGCTGCGCGCCGGCGTCTGGAGCATCCAGCGCCAGATCGACCTGCACGGGCTGCGTCGCGACGAAGCCCGCGAGGCCCTGGGCCAGTTCATCCGCGAAACCCACAAGGCCGGCCTGCGCTGCGTGCGCGTGGTCCACGGCAAAGGCCTGGGCTCCCCCGGCCGCATGCCCGTGCTCAAAGGCCGCGTGCACAGCTGGCTGATCCAGAAAACCGAGGTCATGGCCTTTGTGCAGGCGCGGCCGGTGGATGGGGGGGCGGGGGCACTGGTGGTGTTGCTGAGGCCGAGGCGGGCTTAGGCGGCCGGGAGGCCTTGTGTTCCCCGCCTGTACCGGCGGCCCCGCAGCTTGTAGCATGGCACGACCTGACGGTGTCGCCGCTGTCCGCGCCCGTGCCTCCGGCACGAAGTCTCGGCGGCACGCCGGTCGCCAGCAAGGGGAAAGCCATGCCGTCCGCCGTCTACCCATCTTTCGTATTCACCGTCGCGCTGCTGGTCATCACCACCTACTTCCTGCTGGGTGGCTTGCCCCTGCTGGTGCTGAAACACGACGAGCCGCTCGATGCGCGCTTTGTTCGCAGCTTCTTCAACCTCTACTACAAGGTGGCCTTCTGGGCGGCGCTCGGGGCGGCGCTCAGCTACGGGCTGTGGGGCCAGTTTGCCTTCGCCTTCGGAGCGGCCGCGCTGGCCACCGTCACCGTGGCCCTGCGCAGGCGATTCTTGCCCACCATGTTGCAGTTGGGCAGCCAGATCGAATCGAACACCGACGGCGCGGTCCAGCGCTTTCGCCGGGTGCACGGCCTGGCGCTGCTGGTCAACCTCGCGCAACTGGTCGTGCTGGTGTGGGGCACCATCCAGCTTTCCAGGTCTTTTTGAACCGGTGAAGTTGATCCAGCAAAGCGGCTTCGCGTTCCGATGTCGATTTCGCAGCCCCTGGATCGTCGTACAGCCACACCCCCTCACACCACAAGGAGCTTCCCATGACCACCGGCACTGTCCGACTGCACCGCGTCCTGCGCGCGCCGCCCGAGCGGGTCTACCGCGCCTTCCTGGAACCCGACGCCATGGCCAAATGGCTACCGCCATATGGCTTCACTTGCCAGGTCCACCACATGGAGGCACGGGTGGGCGGCACGCACCGCATGTCCTTCCGCAACTTCGGCACCGGCCACGGCCATTCCTTCGGCGGAGAGTACCTGGAGCTGGTGCCGAACGAGAAGATCCGCTACACGGACCGCTTCGACGACCCCAACCTGCCGGGCGAGATGAAGGTCACCGTCAGCCTGCGGCAGGTGCTGTGTGGCACCGAACTGAGTGTCGTGCAGGAAGGGGTGCCGGAGGTCATTCCGGTGGAGATGTGCTACCTGGGGTGGCAGGAGTCGCTGGAACAGCTGGCCAAGCTGGTGGAGCCCGCGATACCGGACTGATCGGCCGGCGCCCGACCTCAATGGCAGGCGCGCGCCTTGGTCTGGGATGGCAACTCACCAAAACGTTGGCGGTAGCTGGCCGAGAACTGCCCCAAGTGGGAAAACCCCCAACGTACGGCGGTGGCGGTGACGCTGGCCACGCCCCCTGCACCGTCGCCTCGCAACAAGTCGGCACGCACCCGGTCCAACCGCATGTCGCGCAGGCAGGCCATGGGCGTGGTGTCGTGGTACTTGCGAAAGGCCAGGTGCAGCCCGCGCGCGCTGACCCCCACGTGGGCGGCGATATCGCCCACGCTCATCGGCTCATCCATGTGTTGTTCGATGTATTCGCGTGCCCTTCGCACCACGCGCGGCGCGACCACGCTGCTGGAGACCGGCATCAACGGGGTCTGGTTGTGCGGCAAACCATCGAGCAACGCGGTCAGCACCATGTCCTCGACGCTGGCCGCGCTCAGCGGCTGCTCCAGCAACAGGCCTCCCGACGCTTCGCCGGCCAGCCAGTGTAGGAGGCGCCGTATCGACATCCCCGGCCCTTGGTCCACCGCGATATCGGGCGCAAACGTGAGATCCCCTTGCGGAGGCCGGCCGTACAGCCGGGCAAACTGGCGCTCCAACGCCACACGGTCGACACGCAGGAAGAGTTTTTCGGTATCGGCGCCATGCCGCATGCGGAAGTCTTGGAGGGGGCTGACAAAGGAAGCCACGTCGGGCGTGGAGCAGACGTGCCGCCCGGCAACCTCCACCACCTCGTGTCCCCGCGACGGCATCTGCAGCAGGTAGAAGTCACGCAGCATGCCGGGGTCGATGTCGACCGTTGCGCCGTAACTCATGCGTCCCACGCCGACGCTGCGCAGCTGCCGGAAATACAGCCGGGTGTCCAGCGCTCGTGGCGCCCCGGCCACGTGCAGGCGGTGCTCGCAAAAAACCCGTGCCACGCCGTCGCGCACCTCGTCCAGATCGCTGGAAACGACACAGGCGAAACGCGCCAGTACGCCACCAGGTGCCGCCGCTTCACTGCCCATGCCTGTTGCCATCGCCTGCTCCCATCCCTGTTCACTTGGCGCTGGATTGTTGACCTTTGAAGCAAATCTGGCAATGCGCAGTATCCCTGCCCCACACCGTCAGAACGGAGCGAACCCGCCGTAACAGCCCCGCCAGTACAGCAACGGCAAGCCATCCCCCCGGTGTGTGTCCAGCGCGTGGCCCCGCGCATGGGTGATGTGCCCGACCACCAGCGCATGGCTGTGCCGTGTCCACACCTGTACCACCGCACAGGCCAGCGCCACCGGAGCATCGTCCAGCAACCAGACGCCGTCTGTGGTTTGCACCCAGTTCGCACCGTGGTAGCGTTCATCGCCCCGGATGCCACCTTGTCCGGAAAAGCGCAGCGCCACGGCGGCCTGGGTGGCGTCCAGCAGGTTGACGCCAAAACGGCCGGCACGGGCGATCATCGCCCAGGACGAACTGTTCTGGTTGATGGACACCACCACCTCGGCCGGCTGCATCGACAAGGACACCACCGAAGTCACCGTCATGCCGGTGCGCTGGCCCTCACCATTGCAAGCGCTGATCGCGCACACCCCGCCGGCCAACTGGCGCATGGCCTGGCGAAAGGTCTGCACGTCCACACCGGTCTCGGGAGCCTCGTCGGCCCGGCCCCCTGGCGCGCTCATCGAATCCCCCGGGCGTGGAGGATGGGCAACACGGTGTCGCGAAAGTAGGGGAACTCCTTCACGTAGTCGACGAAGGACAAGGTCGTCCCTCTGAAACCCGCCGCATGCAGCGCACAGATGCCGTCAGCCACCTGCTCGGGCGTGCCCACCAACGGAAAGCCCCCGTGGCCGGCGGCCATGCGCTCGCGGATCAGCGCCAGGAGGTCGTGCGGAAAGGATTGGGCATGCGCGAACTGCAGCTTCACCAGGTTGTCCACAGCGGCCCAGTCGGCATTGTCCAGCGTGTGTTGCCAGCGGGCCTTGGCCTCGGCCTCGGTCGGCGCACACACCACATGCGAGAAGGTCAGCACATCGACCTTGCGGCCGCTGGCCGTGCCCTTGGCCTTGAGTTCGGCCACCTCGTCCTTGGAACGGGCCAGGTCAATCGCGGGAGTGAACAGGAAATTGGCATTGCGCGCCGCGAAATCGCGGCCCTGGCCCGAGCCCGCCGCGTTGATGATGGGCGGCATGGTGGTTGGACGCGGGTTGCCATAGGCACCCTTGAGCTTGAAGTAGGCGCCATCCCAGTCGAACTTGTCTTCGCTGCGCCACAGCTTGCGCACGACGTCAAACCATTCTTGCGCGTAGCCATAGCGGCTTTCGTGGTCGGCCGGCAACGTCAGGCCCAGGGCCTCGTACTCGGGCTGGTTCCAACCCGCCACGATGTTCAGGCCCACGCGGTCGCCGCCGATCTGCGCCATGGTGGCCATCTGCTTGGCCACCACCACCGGGTGGTTGGCCGCGGTGTGGACGGTGGCAAACACCGTGATGCGCTTCGTGCTGGCCAGCAGGGCCGCCGCCCAGGTCACCGTTTCGAGCACGCCGCCATGGAAATCGGTCTCGCCGCCGTAGCCGATCCAGCGTGCGATCGGCAGCATGAAATCGATGCCAGCCTCATCCAGCATGCGCCCCAGCTTGAGGTTGTTCTCCCAGTTGGCGACCCAGCGATCGGGCAGCTTGGACACCGTCATGCCGCCCGCGCAATTGGTGGAAAAGGTGGCCAGCAGGAAGCGGTCGTGGGACAGGAAGGAATGGTCTTTCATGCGTACTCCAAGTGCAGCAGGGTTCGGATGACGGCCCAGGGCCTGGTCCGACGGGCTCAGCGTAGACAGGCGGCTGGTTGGCCGCTATCTGAAAACCGCGACCGCTGTCGCTTGGCTGCAAATTTGCGCGACCGGGTGGGAATGGGTCGGTGTTTATTGGCGGTTTTTGGACAAACCCTTGCGCGGATCGGATAGCCGCCATGCCGACCACCCCTCAGACTGTCTCCACGGGCCGCGCGGTGCGGCGCCCCAACGGAGACCCCATGACACTTTCACTCGCGCAACTCGCCACCGAACTGGCCAGCGGCCAGGTCCAAGTCATCGATCTGACACACACGCTGTCGCCCGAATTTCCTGCACTGCAATTGCCGCCCCAGTTCGGCCAAGTCTGGTCCTTCAAAACGGAGCGCATATCCCAGTACGACGACGCTGGCCCGGGTTGGTACTGGAACAACTTCTCATGCGGCGAGCACACCGGCACGCACTTCGACGCACCGGCCCACTGGATCACCGGAAAGGACCACCCCAACAACACGGTCGACACCATTGCAGCCACCAACTTCATAGCGCCTGCGGTGGTGGTGGACGCCAGTGCCGAAGTGGCGGCCGACGCCGACTGGCTGCTGACCGTGGACTTCCTCCAGACTTGGGAAGAGCGCCACGGCCGCATCCCACAAGGCGCGTGGTTGCTGTTGCGCACCGACTGGTCCAAGCGCATCAGCGATCCGGCGTCCTACGTCAACATGAAAGAAGATGGTGCCCACACCCCCGGTCCGACACAGGCGGCGGTCGAGTGGCTGATCCGCGAACGTGATGTCCACGGCTTCGGCGTGGAGACCATCAACACCGATGCCGGCCAGTCGTACGCCTGGCCTCTGGCCTACCCATGCCACACGCTGATGCACGGTGCGAACAAATTCGGACTCCAGTGTTTAAAGAACCTGGATCAGTTGCCGCCCACCGGGGCGTTGATTGTGTCGGCGCCACTCAAGATCCAGGGTGGCTCAGGCAGCCCCCTGCGCGTGCTGGCGCTGACGACAAAGTAGACGTCCGCCCCACCTGTCACGCCATCAAGGCGTGTTGCGCATCCAGTCCGCCGTCTGGAAAAAACTGTTTTTGAGCCGTTCGCGCAAGTCGGCGGGCACATCCACGTCGCCCATGGCCTGGTCCATGCAGGCCAGCCACTGATCGCGTTCCTGGATGCCGATGGCGAAGGGCATGTGGCGCATGCGCAGGCGGGGGTGGCCGAAGCGGTCGGTGTAATGTTGCGGGCCGCCCAGCCAGCCGCAGAGGAACCAGAACAGCTTCTGGCGCGCGCTGTCCAGGGTGTTGCCATGGGCGGCGCGCAGTTCGCGGTAGCCGGGCTCCAGGTCCATCAGGTCGTAGAAGCGGTCGACCAGGGCGTGCACCTTGGCCTCGCCACCTATCCATTCGAAAGGGGTGGCGAAGGTCTGGGCCTGGGAGGGCGCGGAAGTGTTGTCGGTTGTCATCAGGTCGGCGCCTTGCGCAAAGTCTCTACCACGGGGGTGCGCAAGACGCTGCGCAAACCCCACCAGCCCGCCGCCAGCGCCAGCACGGCGCCGGCCACGGCGCCCCCCAGCGGCACCCAAGGCGAGGCCGTCCAGGCGAATTCGAACACATAACGCGCGAGCGCCCAGCCCACCGCCACCGCCACCAGCGAGGCCAGGAAGCCGGCCAGCAGGCCCACGCCCACGAGCTCGGCCCGCTGCACCTGGCGCAGCAGCCTGGAGGGCGCGCCCACCGCGCGCATGACGGCAAACTCGCGCTCGCGTTCGCTGCGGGTGGCGGTGACGGCGGCGAACAGCACCACCAGGCCGGCCGCCAACGTGAAACCGAACAGGAACTCCACCGCCCGGATCACTTGCCCCAACACGCGCTGCACCTGGGCGATGGTGCTGCTCATGTCGACATTGGTGATGTTGGGGTAGGCGCGCACCAGGGCGTTGTCGAAGCCGGCCGTATCGGGTGCGCGGAAGGCGCTGATGTAGGTGATGGGCACGTCGCTCATCTGCGCCACCGGGTAGAGCACGAAGAAGTTGACCCGCAGCGAGCCCCAGTCGACCTTGCGCAAACTGGTGATGCGCGACTCGATGCGCTGGCCGGCCATGTCGAAGGTGATGCGGTCGCCCAGCTTGAGGCCCAGCTCCTCGGCCAGGCCCTGTTCCACGCTGGCGGCGCCGGCCTCGTTGGCGCGCCACTGGCCACCCACCAGCTCGTTGTGCGTGGGCCGTTCGGCGCTGTGCGAGAGGTTGAACTCGCGGTCGACCAGGCGCTGGGCGCGGTCGGTCTTGAAATCCTCGGGCACCACGTCGCGACCATTGATGGCCACCAGGCGGCCCCGGATCATGGGGTACCAGTCGAACTTGCCCACGCCCGCATCGCTCAGGCTGGCCTGGAAGGCCCGGGCCTGTTCGGGCTGGATGTTGATGACAAAGCGGTTGGGCGCATCGGGGGGTGTCGCCTTTTGCCAGCTGCTGATGAGGTCGGTGCGCAGCAGCACCAGCAGCACCAGGGCCAGCAGGCCCACCGACAGCGCGCTGACCTGCACCACCGCATAGGCCGGGCGCGCGGCCAGCTGGCGCGTCGCCAGGCGCAGCCAGCGCGGCGCCGTGGCCTCGTTGACGCTGGCGCGCAGCAGCCTGACGGCGGTGTAGCTGGCGATGGCAAACACCACCACCGCCACGGCGAAGCCACCGACCGCGATCAGGCCCAGCATCAGGTCGCGGCTGGCCGCCAGCAGCAGGGCCGCGAAACCCGCCGCGCCCAGGCCCAGCACCGCCAGCGAGGCCGGCTTGAGTTGGCCCACATCGCGCCGTATCACCCGCAGCGGCGGCACCTGGGCCAGTTGCAGCACCGGCGGCAGGCCAAAGGCCAGCATCAGCGTCAGCCCCATGCCCAGGCCAAACAGCACCGGCCAGATGGAAGCCGCCGGCAAGGCCGCGTCCACCAGCCCGGCCAACAGGACGACAAACACGAAATGCACGGCGAAACCCAGGGCCACGCCGATGGCGCTGGCCGCCAGGCCGACGGTGACGAACTGGAAGGTATAGGCACATGCCATGGTGCCTTGCGACAGCCCCAGCACGCGCAGCATGGCGCAGTCGTCGAGATGGCGCGCGGCATAGCCCCGCGCGGCGATGGCCACCGCCACCGCGCTCAGCAGGGCGGCCAGCAGCGCCACGAGATTGAGGAATTTCTCGGCCCGCTCCAGCGTGCGCTGCATCTCGGGCCGGCCACCTTCAAGCGACTCCAGGCGCATGCCGCGCACCTCGGGCTTCTTCAGCTCGGTCTCGGCCCAGCGGTTGAAGCGGCGCACGGCGGCGTCCTCGCCAGCGACGGCGAAGCGGTAGCTCACGCGGCTGGCCGGCTGCACCAGGCCGGTGGCGGGCAGGTCGACACTGTTGAGCATGACTCGGGGCGCAAAACTCATGAAGCCGGCGCCCCGGTCGGGTTCGATCACCAGGATGCGGTCGATGCGGAACGCAGCGTCGCCCAGCAACAGGGCCTGGCCCATGCGCAAGCCCAGGGCGTCCAGCAGGGCGGCGTCGACCCACACGGTGCCCGGCGCGGGAATGTCGTCGGTGGCCTGATCGGGCGTGTCTGGCGAGAGGGCCGTGCGCAGCTTGCCGCGCAGCGGGTAGCCCGGTGCCACCGACTTGAGCGCCACCAGCCGCGCCGCGCCGCCGTGGGCGTCGTCGGCCCGGCCCATGGTGGGGAAGCTCAGCGTGGTGACCGAACGCAGGCCCAGGGCCGTGGCCTGCGCAGCCAGGCTGGACGGCGGCAGGTGATCGCTCTGCACCACCGCATCGCCACCGATGAGCTGGCGCGCGTCACGCTGCAGGCCACCCTGCAGCCGGTCGGCAAAAAAACCCACGGCCGTGAGCGCGCCCACCGCCAGCGCCACCGCCACGATGAGCAGCCGCAGCTCCCCCGCCCGCAGATCGCGCCACAGCGCGCGCCAACCGAGTTGCCAGAAAGAAGGTGCCTGATGCGTCATCCCCGAACCTTAGCGCAGAAGAAACAACCAGACGAGCGAGGGGGAGTCATCCCGGGGCACCCGTGGATCCGGCTCTGCCGGTCCACTGGGTGCGCCCCCTTGAGGGGGGATTCGCGCTACACGCGGTGAGCGAGAAACGGGGGTGGCCTTATTTCGTGCCAAAGATGCGGTCCCCCGCATCGCCCAATCCCGGCACGATGTAGCCGTGGTCGTTGAGGCCCCGGTCCACCGCCGGCGTGTAGACCGGCACCTCGGGGTGGTGATCGTGGAAGGTCTTGAGCCCTTCGGGGCAGGTCACCAGGCAGACGAAACGAATGGAGCGTGGTTTGGTCTGCTTGAGGCGGTCCACGGCTGCCACGGCGGAGTTGCCGGTGGCCAGCATGGGGTCGAGCACGATCACGTCGCGTTCTTCCATGTTGTGCGGCATCTTGAAGTAGTACTCCACCGCCTGCAGGGTCTTGGGGTCGCGGTACAGGCCGATGTGGCCGACGCGCGCGTTGGGCACCACCTCCAGCATGCCGTCCAGGAAACCGTTGCCGGCGCGTAGGATGGAAGCCAGCACGATCTTCTTGCCGTCGATGACGCGCGACTTCATGGTCTCCAGCGGCGTCTCGATCTCGATCTCCTGCATGGGCATGTCGCGGGTGACCTCGTAGGCCAGCAGGGCACTGAGCTCATGCACCAGCTGGCGGAAGCTCTTGGTGCTGGTGTCCTTCTGGCGCATCAGCGTCAGCTTGTGCTGCACCAACGGATGCTCGATGAGGTGGACGTCTCGGGTCATGGCGGCGCTCTCGGAATGGGGAATGCGGTCAAGTTTACCGCCGCGCCCCCGGCGCGCGGGCGGTTGTCAGGCCAGCGCGGCAGGCCGCGCTGGCACCGCATCCAGCAGCAGGCGCTGCGGATGGGTGAAGCACAGAAAGCGTTTGTGCGTGGCGCGGCCGATGGCGCACAGGCCCACGCGCTGCGCGACCTCCAGCCCCATCTGGGTCATGCCGCTGCGCGAGACGACCACGGGCACGCCCATCTGGGCGGCCTTGATGACCATTTCGCTGGTCAGGCGACCGGTGGTGTAGAACACCTTGTCGGCACCGCCCATCTCGGCCGGGTCCTGCAAGGCCATCCAGCCGGCGATGCTGTCGACCGCGTTGTGACGGCCCACATCCTCGACGAAGCTCAGCAGTTCGGCCCCACGGAACAGGGCGCAGCCGTGCACCGAGCCGGCCGCCTTGTAGGTGCTCTGCATCAGGCGGATGGTGTCCACAAGGCCATACAGGTCGGACTGCCGCAGCACCGCCTCCGCCGGCAGCCGGATCTTGTCGACATCGTCCATCAGGGCGCCGAACACGCTGCCCTGGCCACAGCCGGTGGTGACCACCCGCTTGGCCGTGCGCTCCTCGATGCGCTCGATGCCGTACCGGGTCTTGACCGACGCCGCGCCCACCTCCCAGTCGACGGTGATGGAGTCGATGTCCTCGGCCGAGGCCACCAGGCGCTGGTTGAGCAGGTAGCCCAACACCAGCCACTCCGGGTGGCCGCCCAAGGTCATGAGCGTGACCAGCTCGCGCTTGTCCACGTAGACCGTGAGATCACGCTCGGCAGGGATGGAGATGGTCGAGGTCTCACCGAATTCGTTGCGCACCTCGATGCTGCGCGTGAGCGGCACCCGCGCCTGGGTGAGGCGGGGCAACACGCGCTCTGGCAGCGTGGCAACCGAATCGGGCAGGCGGGCGTTCATGAGTGCAGGGTATCAGGACTTCTTGGCTGGGGCCTTGGCCGTGGGGGCCGGGGCCACGGCGGGCGCGGGCCCCCAAGGGGCCGGGGGCCCCCAACCCCGGGGCCTGTGGGGGGGGGTTG